>JANXLW010000326.1 GCA_025354965.1 Betaproteobacteria bacterium | reverse complement strand
GCCGCGGCGTCATCACCACCGCCACCTACGCGGCGCGCCAGTTTGGCGTCGGTTCGGCACTCGGCCTGATGAAAGCCGCCAAACTGTGCCCGCAAGCTATTCTGCTGCCGGTCGACTTTGCCGAATACCGCAAATACTCGCGCGCCTTCAAGGCCATCATCACCGACATTGCACCGCTGATGGAAGACCGCGGTGTCGACGAGGTCTACATTGACTTCACCGACGTTCCCGGCGGTCAGCGCGAGGGTGGCCGGGTGTTGGCGCGGCTGATCCAAAAAGCTATTTTTGACCAGACCGGTCTGACCTGTTCAGTCGGCGTCGCGCCCAACAAGCTGCTGGCCAAAATGGCCAGCGAGTTCAACAAGCCGAACGGCATCTCCATCGTCTATGAAGGCGATTTGCAGGACAAAATCTGGCCGCTGGCGTGTCGCAAGGTCAACGGCATTGGGCCCAAAGCGGACGAAAAACTGCAGGCATTGGGAATTCAAACGATTGGTGAACTGGCGCATAAAGAAATGGGCTGGCTGATCGACCACTTTGGTCAGAAAACCGGCGCCTGGATGTTCCATGCGGCCCACGGGAAAGACGCGCGACCAATCATGCTGGACAGTGAACCGGTTTCGATCAGCCGCGAGACCACCTTCGATCGCGATCTGCATGCGGTTCGCGACAAAGCCGAGCTGGGGGCCACTTTCACCCGGCTGTGTCAGCAGGTAGCCGATGACTTGCAGCGCAAAGGCTATGTTGGAAAAACTATCGGCATCAAACTGCGCTATGACGATTTCAAGAGCGTGACGCGCGACCAGACGCTGGACGTCTACATCGCCGACGCGCAAGCCATTCGCCACACCGCCGGTCTGTGTCTGAAGCGCGTTTCGCTAGACCAACGCCTGCGCTTGCTGGGGGTGAGGGTGGGTTCGCTGACCAAGGTTGGCGACGCCAGTGCTTTGGAACAAAACGCGTCATCATCAACCGCATTACAAGAGTCACCCGCTGCTGATCCACTAGCAGATACCAGCCAGCTTTTTTGAGCATGGCCAATCCTGAGTTGAACATTGCAGCCAATCAGACCTTGCACAACAATCAAAGCAAGGCGGGGGGCGGATGTTGGGCGCGACATCAAAAAGGCTGCAAGCCTTAGAGCGCCCGGCATCTGCGCCGCCCGCGCCGGGTAAAAGCCGACAGTCTGGGTAGCAGGCAGTGGATCCCGGATCGAGTCCGGGATGACAACTTGCGAGGCCCAGGATGACAGCCGCAGAATTTCGGCCTTACAGTAAGCCCAGGAGATTTAAATCATGCAATGTTTTACCCTGACCACTGAAAACCACATCGCGCATCTGGTCCTAAACCAGCCAGAAGCCCTAAACACCATGAACCCGACGTTCTGGCGTGAGCTCGACGAAGTGCTCACAAGGCTGCACAAAGACGGTTCAGAGCGGGTATTGGTGGTCAGCAGCACTGGCAAACATTTCAGCGCCGGTATGGCGCTGGAGACCTTTGCCGGAGCAAGTTTGATGGACGATCAGAGCCCCGAAGGGCGCGCCGCCATTTTTGATTTGCTGGCCGATATGCAGGCCACTTTTACCAAACTGGAGACACTGCGCATACCGGTCATTGCGGCCATTCAGGGCGGCTGCATTGGCGGTGCGGTCGACATGGTGACGGCGTGCTGCATTCGCTATGCCACGGCTGATGCTTTCTTTTGCATTCAGGAAATCAACATCGGCATGGTGGCAGACGTCGGCACACTGCAGCGCTTGCCAAAGCTGATGCCGCTGGCGCTGGTGAAAGAACTGGCCTACACCGGTCGGCGCCTGAGTTCCCAAAAGGCCATGAACCACGGCCTGGTCAATGATGTGTTCGAGACACCACAGCTCATGCTGGCCGCCGCCATGCAGTGCGCCAGCGAGATTGCTGCCAAACCGCCGGTCGCCATCTGGGGCACCAAACAGGCGCTGCACTATGCGCGTGACCACTCGGTTGACGAATCGCTCAAGCAAATGGGCTGGTTGCAAGGGGCCATCTGGAGCAACCAACATGTTCTCGAAGCGGTAGTGGCGATGAAGGGCAAGCGCGCGGCTGATTTTGCAAAATTGAGTGCGTTGCGAAGTTTCAGTGATCTGGGTTGATCAACTTATTGATCCGCATCAAAATATTCCACGGCCCGGCAGCAAAAGCTAGGGTTTTCCCGTAGATACTAGGCCTTCCACTGACATAGCAAGGTCCTTGTAAAAATCCGCCATGAACTTCGAACTCAACTCCGATTTGATCGAAAACGTCACCTATGACGAAATCACCCTGGGCCGAAGTGCCCGTCTGCTACGCACACTGACCTTGAACGACATCAAGGCTTTCGCGGCGGTGTCGGGTGACACCAACCCGGCCCACCTGGATGCGGAGTATGCCAACGATACGCTGTACCACGGCGTGATTGCGCATGGCATGTGGGGTGGCGCCCTGATTTCCGCCTTGTTGGGCACCCATTTTCCCGGCCCCGGCACCATTTATCTGGATCAAGTGCTGCACTTCACCAAACCGGTTCGCATCGGTGACACGCTGACGGTGACGGCGACCGTCATAAGCAAGGACGACGCCCGCAAAAGTGTCGAACTGGACTGCCAGGTGCTTAACCAAAAGGGCGAGCGTGTGCTGCACGGCACGGCACGCGTGCTGGCGCCAACAGAAAAAGTGCGCTTGCCGCACGTCAACGCGCCGCAAATTCAACTATTTGACCCGCAGGCCCGTTTCAATGAACTGCTGGCGCTGGGTGCCGGTCTGGCCGCGGTGCGTTGTGCCGTAGTGCACCCGTGCGACGCCGGCTCGCTCAGCGGTGCCATGGATTCTGCCCGCTACGGCTTGATTGTGCCGGTCCTGATTGGTCCGGAGGGACGCATCCGGCACCTCGCCCAGGAGGCTGGTATTGATCTGGGCGGCACCGAAATCATTTCAGTTCCGCACAGCCATGCAGCGGCGGAACTGGCGGCCGAGATGGCGGTCAAGGGTGAGGTGGAAGTCCTGATGAAAGGCAGCCTGCACACCGACGAGCTGGTTCACGCAGTCCTGGTGCGACCCGCGCTGCGCACCGGCAGGCGCATGTCGCATGTGTTTCGCTTCGACATACCGCTGTACCGCAAGCCTTTGCTGATCACCGATGCTGCGCTCAACATACGCCCCAGCCTGCAGGAAAAAGTCGACATCATCCAGAACGCCATCGACTTTGCACGCGTGCTGGGGGTGGCAACGCCCAAGGTCGCGATTCTGTCAGCGGTAGAAACCGTCAACCCCAACATTCCGTCGACGCTGGACGCCGCCGCCCTGTGCAAGATGGCCGAGCGCGGTCAGATCAAGGGCGGTGTGCTGGACGGTCCGCTGGCTTTTGACAATGCCATATCGGCGCACGCCGCACAGGTCAAAAACATACGCTCGGCGGTCGCTGGCGACGTCGACATCCTGGCGGTGCCGGACCTGGAGTCCGGCAATATGCTGGCCAAGCAGCTGGAGTATCTGGCGGGAGCCAGTGGCGCCGGTGTGGTGCTGGGCGCGCGCGTACCAATTGCCCTGACCAGCCGCGCCGACGGTCCAATGAACCGCGTGTCTTCGGCACTGCTGGCCTTGCTGGCAGCCCACAGTGCGCGTCGCGAACAGTCGCGCCAGGCTCGCTGAGTACCCTCCATGGCTATTCTTGCCGTCAACGCCGGCTCCTCATCGCTCAAATTTTCGATCCACCCGCTGCAGGATGGTCAGGCGCAGCGCAGCGTGCTGACCGGCAGCATCGAAGGATTGGAGCCCGCTGGCGAACCCTTGCTGGGTTGGACCTTTCAGGGACGACAGCGAAGCCGTCAACTAAGCCCCACCGCCACCGATCCGTTCGACCACGCACTGCAAAACCTGGGCGAACTGCTGGTCGAAGATACCGCCATTCCGCAGATCAAAGCCATCGCCCATCGCGTGGTTCATGGCGGGCGGGACTTTTCCGCCAGCGTGCGGGTTAGCGCTGAAGTAATGCGACAACTGGAACGACTTATATCGTTGGCGCCGCTGCACCAGCCGCAAAACCTGCAAGGCATCCAGGCGTTTCAAAGAGCCTTTCCGAGCACGCCCCAGATTGCCTGCTTTGATACCGCCTTCCATGCCACCTTGTCCGAACTGGATTACAGCTTTGCCCTGCCCCAAGCCTTGACTGACCAGGGTGTGCGTCGCTACGGTTTTCATGGCCTGTCGTACCAGTACGTCATGAGCCAGTTATTGCAGCACAGTGAGCGGGCCAGGGGCCGGGTCCTGATGGCGCACCTGGGCAACGGTGCCAGTCTGTGCGCGGCGCTTGAGGGTCGCAGTCGCGCCACCACCATGGGGTTTTCGACGCTGGACGGTTTGGTGATGGGCACGCGCTGCGGATCACTGGATCCCGGCGTGCTGCTGTACTTGCTGGAACAGGGCTGGGGCCACGCCCAGTTGCAGAACCTGTTTTACAAGGAAAGTGGTTTGCTGGGCGTGTCCGGTATTTCCGCCGACATGCGTCGTCTGCGCAGCGACCCCAGCGCAGCGGCGCTGCGGGCGATCGACTTGTTTACCCATCGCGTGGTGCATGGGGCCGGGGCCATGATCGCCGACATCGGCGGGCTCGATATCCTGACCTTCAGCGGTGGCATTGGCGAGCACGACAGCGTGCTGCGCGCCCAGGTGTGCGAGCGGCTGGTCTGGCTCGGTATCGCACTCGATCCCTTGCTGAACCAACAGGCCACCGGCAGCGAGGTGCTGGCCATTCACCGGCCTGACAGCCGCGTTCAGGTCTGGGTGATTCCGACCGATGAAGGCCTGGTGGCGGCGCAGGAAGCAGCACGCTTGATCAGTTGAAGACAGAGCCGCGACGCAGAGGTCGGTTCCGAAAGCTTCTGGCGACACCCATCACTGCCGCGCCGTGCGGGTGTTTGGCGGCAACGCCTGCGGGTAGCTGGTGCGAAACGGGTTGATGTCGACGCCGCCGCGCCGCGTGTAGCGCGCATAGACCGCCAGCCGCGTCGGTTTGCAGCGGCTCCAGATGTCCATGAAAATGCGCTCCACGCATTGTTCGTGAAACTCGTTGTGGTTGCGAAAACTCACCAGATACTGCAGCAAACCTTCCTGCTCAATCGGCGCGCCACTGTAGCTGATGCGCACACTGCCCCAATCCGGCTGGCCGGTCACCAGGCAATTACTTTTGAGCAAATTGCTGGTCAGCACCTCGGTCACTGGCGCCTCAAGTGGCGCCACCCGCAGCAATTCAGGTGCCGGTGTGTATCGGTTGCACTCAACGTCCAGTCGGTCCAGGCTCAGGCCATCGAGCTCGTAAATCGGTTCACGGTCAAACAGCTCGGGCAACAGGATTTTGACGCCAACCGACGGCGCCGCTGTGCCACTGCCCGGGCCAGTGCCTGACGCATCACGCCAGACCGCTTCGCTGACGTCTGAACGAAGGCGGGTCTTGACCGCATCGGCGTCGGCAAATGGCGTGTTGTTGAAACTGTTGAGATAGAGCTTGAACGACTTGCTCTCAACGATGTTGGGCGATTCACACGGCACTGTGACGTGCGCCAGCGCTACCTGCGGTTTGCCGCGCAAATTGAGCCAGCTCAACTCGAACACGGTCCACCTGTCGGCGCCAAAAAAAGGCGCGTCGCCGACAATGCCAATCTCTGAGCGCTTGGCCGCGCGCGCAATCGGAAACAGCAGTGACGCGTCGTAGTGGTCGATGTAGGCCGAGGGTTTGCCGAGCTTCGAATTTTCAGGGTTGTTCATGGCTCAAGGTCCTGGCTTGAAACAGGCGCAGCAGCGGCCTTCATGTGGGACAACAGCGCAGGCAGCAAACGCTCCACCACACCGGGCGGCAAATCGTGGCCCATGCCTTCGATGCCCAGCAGTGTGGCGCCAACAATGCGCCGCGCCGTGTCTTCGCCACAGGCGTAGGGCACCAGCGGATCGGCTTTGCCGTGGATCACCAGTGTCGGCACCCGGATACTGGCAAGTTGTCCGGCGCGGCTAACGTCGGCCATGACGGCCAGCATTTGTCGCAGGGTGCCGACCGGGTAATAGCCGCGCTTGGCACCCAGCAAAATACGCTCGCGCAATTCGTTCTCGGGTGTCGGGAAGGCGGGACTGCCAATCACCTTGAACAGTCTGACGTAATGCGCCAGCACCAGTTGCGGGCTGTTGCCTGCGGGACGCTGCAACAACGCGCGAATGACCTCCGGGCGCGCTTGCGGCAGACCCCTGGCGCCGCTACTGCTCATGATGCTGGCCAGACTAAGCGCTCGCCCGGGCGCGGCCAGCGCCACGCGCTGCGCAATCATGCCGCCCATGCTGACACCCACTACATGCGCTTGACGGATGCCCAAAGCGTCGAGTACGCCCAGCGAATCGGCAGCCATGTCGCTCAGGCCGTAGGGCGCAAGCGGTGTCAAACCAAGCTTGTATTTGAAACTCTGCCACACGATATTCGGTTTGCCGAGTGCGTCAAAATGCTGACTCAAACCGACATCGCGGTTATCGTGCCGAATCACCCGGTAACCCGCATTCACCAGGGCCTGCACCAGTTGTGTCGGCCAGGCGACAAGTTGCATGCCCAGCCCCATGATCAACAAGACTGCCGGGCGGGCTTGATTTGCGCCGCTATCCTCGACTTCGATGTCAATGCCGTTGGCTCTGATTTTCATGACTGACGACGCCGAAAAACCAATCGTTCCGGCTTCGACACTTTGGCGTCGAAGGCATAACCCTCAACGTCAAAACCCTGCAACTGCTGCGGCGTCAACACCCGGTGCGCAGCCGCATAGCGCGCCATCAAGCCGCGCGCCCGCTTGGCGTTAAAGCTGATGATTTGGTACTTGCCACCTCGGTACTCTTCAAAAACGCACTCGACCACCTGCGCCTTGATCGCCCGGGTGGCAACCGCCCTGAAGTACTCCTGAGAGGCCAGATTGACAACAACCGGCGAGATATCGCGCCGCAAACGTTCGTTAAGGTAGGCCGCTATGGTCAAGTCCCAGAATTTGTAGAGGTCTTTGCCCTTTTCATTGGTGAGTCGGGTGCCCATTTCCAGCCGGTACGGTTGCATCCAGTCGAGCGGTCGCAGCACACCGTACAAACCACTCAGGATGCAGACATGGTCTTGCAGCCAGTCAAGTTCATTGACAGCCAGACTCTTTGCGTCCAGCCCCTCATAGACATCTCCATTGAAGGCCAGCACCGCCGGCCTGGCGTTCTTCGCCGTGAACGTGGGTCGCCAGGCCTGGTAGCGTGCCACGTTCAGCGCTGCCAGCTTGTCGCTCAAACTCATCAGGGACGCAACTTGCTGCGGTGACTTCTGGCGCAGCAACCCGATCAGCTCGGCGGCTTGCTTGACGAACAGCGGCCGGGTGTGCGGCACGTCAAGCACCGGGCTTTCATAGTCGAGTGATTTGGCAGGGGACAGCAAAAACAACATAGTGGAATGGGGTGGAAAATTACAAATTTTTCGTCATTGCGAGGCCGCAGGCTGTGGCAATCCATGATTGCACACCAAAGTCCTGGATTGCCACGCTTCGCTCTCAATGACAAAAAATTAGTGTCCTGGTAATTTCCGCGCTTGAATCAAGCTCCCATTATCTCCACACGGACCCACCCACTATTTGAGGTCACCCGCCAGCGAGGCCAGCGTCTCGAGCGCAACCAGCGTGTGCGCCGGGTAGTGGGTGTGATCACAGCCCAGTTTGACAGCGGCGCCGGCCTTGACCGCGGCACACATGGGCGGCGTCAACTCAAAGCGCACAAAATGCACGGCCGAAGTCTTTTCGTCGTTCTCGCGCTCCATATCTTCATCGGCAATGGCGTAGACGCGGGCCTGCCCTTCCACTTCCACAAACAGGCAGTCCTCGACACCGATCAAACGGGCCAGCTCGCGCTGGCGTTCGTTGACGTCGGGGTACTCGATCATCATGGTGGCCTTCCAATTGGCGCCATCCGGCACCAGCGGCGCGTAGGCATCGATTTCCTGCTGGATGCCCTCTTCTTCAAATATTTTTTCAATTCGAAGCATTTCCTGAATCTGGTAGCGGATGGTGGTCTCGCTTTCGAACTGCAAGTTGATGTGCTCACCCAGGCGCACACTGCGCAGCTTGCGGTGCGCCATGACGGTCGGTTTGTTGGCCTTGCGGTACTTGGTGTAGGCCTCCAGGCTCATGAGGCTCTCGGCAGAGATGGTTCCGGTTATTTGCATTTTTTACTCCAACAAATTTCATCCTGTGCATGACCCGGGCTCCATGGATTGCGGGTCATGCCCGCAATGACAAGTTATTTCAAGCCATAAGCCTTGGCAACCAGACTCAGCGGGTGCTGCAACTCGGGCGCGCCCAGGCCGTTGACTTCAAAACCCTGGGCGATGTGATGACCGCCCAGCGGGCAGTCCGAGCTGATGAAATCGGGTTTGCTGCCGTCTTTCATATTGGCCATGGCCTTGAACACCGGCTTGCCGATCTTCATGGCCGTCTGGTGGTGGGCCTTCTTCACGCCAAAGGTGCCGGCATGGCCCGAGCAGCGCTCCACCGTGTTGATGGCGGTGCCGGGAATCATCTTGAGCATCTCTTCGGTCTTCTTGCCAATGTTCTGTACCCGGTCATGGCAGGGAATCTGGTAGCTCACATTGCCCAGTGGCACCGGAAACTCAGTTTTGAGCAGGCCGTCGCGTTTGCGTT
>JANXLW010000423.1 GCA_025354965.1 Betaproteobacteria bacterium | reverse complement strand
AACATCGCGCGCCAGGTGCTGGGCTACCTGACCCAGTTCGCGGCCAAGTCCAGCCGCCTGGGCGTGGCCGGCCTGGCGGTGCTGCTGGTCACCGCGCTGGCGCTGATCCTCACCATCGACCGCACGCTCAACAACATCTGGCGCGTGCGCACGCCGCGTTCGCTGGGGCAACGCGTGCTGGTGTACTGGGCCGCCGTCACGTTGGGGCCGTTGCTGCTGGGCGTCAGCCTGACCCTCACGTCGTACGCCATTTCGGCGTCCAAGGGCGTGGTTGGCGTGCTGCCGGGCGGCCTGCAACTGCTGCTGGACGTGATCCAGTTTTTTCTGATGGCCTGGGGCATGGCGGCGCTGTACCGCTTCGTGCCCAACACCCAAGTCAAATGGGGCCATGCCTGGGCCGGCGGCCTGTTCGTGTCGACCGGTTTTGAAGTCGCCAAAAGACTGCTCACCGTGTACCTGAGCGCGGTGCCGACCTATTCGGTGGTGTATGGCGCCTTTGCCACGGTGCCGATTCTGCTGATCTGGATCTACATGGCCTGGGTCATCGTGCTGCTGGGCGCCGTCATCACCGCTTACCTGCCCAGCCTGTTGAGCGGCGTGGAACGCCGGACCCGCTCGCACGGCTTGCAATTTCAACTGGCGCTGGAAGCGCTGCAGCAACTGGAGCGGGTGCGCCGCATGGTGGAAAAGGGTTTGACGATCGACCAACTGGCGCTGCGCCTGCGCGTCGACACGCTGCAACTGGAGCCGGTGTTGGAGGCTCTGTGCCAACTCGACTGGACGGGCTTGCTGCAAGACCCGCCGAGCGAGCAGGCGGCGCGCTACGTGCTGCTGGCCGACCCCGACAGCACGCCACTGGCGCCGCTTCTCAACACCTTGCTGCTGCGCCAGGAAGACAGCACCCGCCGCCTGTGGCAAAACGGCCGCTGGTCGGAAATGATGCTGCGGGATGGGTTGTGAGGGGGCGCAAAGCGGAGGATGCCGAAATCATTCGAAGGTCTCTTCAGAATCATCTACTGGCTTCCAATGTTCTGGCCTGGGTGTCCACTTTCGGCTAAAAGTCAAACTTTGCAGTGACATGCTTGGTGACGGGTTTAGGCTGGTTCATTCCGAAACCTGCCGGACGGCCAACTTCAGTACCTCGGCCTGAATGGACATTGGCTACGAAAGCCGGTTCATGCCGCTAAGAATTACTTAGCAGGCACTCCACGATCAACCGGCATGCCGGCTCGCCAGCGTCGGCTTTTGGCCTCAACAACCAAACCGCGCAGCCAGCCCATCCAGCGTAATGTTTTCCGCAATCTCGTCATGCGGAATCAGCACATAGCGCCATGGCTTGCCGCCATAACTCGCCGCATGGTCTGAGGCGTTCGCGCACCATTTGATGGCGGCCTCTTTCTTGGCGATGACAATTGGGTCTTCAAGTTCAGTGCGCCTCTTCGGTTCCAGCATGTAGATCGTTGCCGCCGTTTCCGCAACAAAGTCCGGCTGATATTCCGGATGATCCGCGCCATGCTGGTAATAAATCTGGAACTGCCCCTTGGCCGGCTTGAACCACTTGCTGGCCTCGCGTTCCAGAATCACCGACAGCTTGCGTTCCGAATCCGAATCGAACTTCTGCACCGGATACAGGCATTTCTGGAAGCCGCCGAACAGGTACTTGGCCATGTTGCTCTTGTCTGCCGGCTCCACCCGGTAGTTGGCAGGCGGTTCTTGAACGGAATAGGTGTAGGCGCTCTGCTTTAACTCGGTGAACCCCTTGCTGACTTTCACCTCGTAGCCGGCAATATCAACCCAGTAATGCTCCTGCATCTGGGCGTGGATGAAGCGTGCGATATCGCGCTGGTAACAGCGCAGCACCTTGCGGGTGTCCTCTTCGGACAGGTAGCCCTTGAAATGCCGCACAGTCTGGGCAGCCAGGTCGTAGAGCAGATCGGCGTGCTCGTCGTAGGAAATATCGTCGAAATCGACAAGGCCGCTGACCACATAGTCTTCCAGGCGCGCTTCGTCGATGCCACCACGGCCTACCGACACCACTTCGAGTTGATTGGTGCGCAGGTGTTGAATCCAAAGCTCCTCGGAAACCGCCGGATATTTCAACGAGGACAGATCGAGCGTGAAAGGCTTGAAACCTGATTTCACTTCGCCCTTGGGCACCACCAGGATGCGCGGAATGTCGATGGTCTGCTGGGTCACCAGTTCAACCGTCTGCGCCACTACGGCTGCGATGTCCGCCTTTTCGCCGATGCCTTCAAGTTCAAACTGCGCCGGCTGGTGCTGCTCCTCAACCGCCTTGACGATGGCAGCCTGTATTTCCGGCTTCTTCAGGTACTCGATGGTGGGCACGGTCTGCGGCTGATTTTCCAGCTTGCGGATGACCTCGTAGGTGATCTGCGCGACCTTCTGCTCTTCCGGCTTGGTGAAGACAGGCGCCTGATCCTGCCCGGCCACCGTCGTGCTGCTGGTCGTGTTG
>JANXLW010000414.1 GCA_025354965.1 Betaproteobacteria bacterium | reverse complement strand
TACCTATTTGCTTTTGTCGGCTGTAGGTCGCCCGACACTATTTTTTTTGCAATAGGTGTAATACTCTTGAACAGTCGGCGATGCGAGTTTGTGCCCAGTATTTTTCGTATAAATTTTCGCAAAATCAATCGCAACCTGACGGTCTGTAACGCTTGATTTTTTTGCCCTGCGCTCCAATAGGTAAGTCCACGAATCACGCCTCCACTCATGTATCCGGGTTAAACCTTCTCGTTTGTCGTCCCATACGTCTGGCGCCACTTTCGACCCGATCCGCCACCATGCAGCATGGAATCTGGTAAACCAATAGAGCCGACGCCATACTGCCGCTAGGTCTGGCGGTGTTTTTTTCAATTCGCCCACCAGTAGATCACCCTCATAGTAAGCAAGCTGCGCAGACACAGTCATCCCCAGTTTTAAGTAGTCATCTTTGACATTTATCAGCCAGGAATAAAGGCCCAGTGCAACACCAATCTTTACAAATGGGGCGTATACCGGATCGTTCGGATCGAAACTCAGATTTTCCCACCGCTCCCAAAGCTTTGACATGTGAGGCAACGCATCGATCCTAAGCTCTCGTGTGGTTTGGTTGTACTTCCAGTCAGGGTGAAAGAATTGACGCGTCATCAGCACCGAGTCGCTGGTCAACAAGTGCTTGTTGCTGGGAAGATTCATCCACTCACGAAGAAGCGCAAATTTTTCCAGTGCATGCCTTGCGGGTTCGATATGCTCAGGCTCTTTCACTATCAAAGACAGTTTTAAAGTCTTTCTTGGCACATCGGCAGAACTATCATTTTTTGCCATCCCCACCCCTTCCAGGTGTGCCCCTCATCAGGTGCCAGCGCCAGGCCGGTGAAGGTGTCCGGCTTTTCGTCTGCGGTAATTAGTCGCAGGCTAGGCGTGGCGAAACTCTGGTCGGGTTACAGCATCCCTCGCTCTGCCATGCTCAAGGTTTGGTCCGCTCCGACAATCACATGATCAAACACCCTCACATCAATCATTGAAAGCGCGGCCTTGAGGGTTTGCGTCACTGCGCTGTCTACCTCGCTGGGTTGCACGTTGCCGCTGGGGTGGTTATGACACAGCACCACGCCCGCCGCGTGATGTGCCAGTGCGGCCCGGACGATTTCCCGCGGGTAAACACTTGTTTGCGCCAGGCTGCCGCTAAAGTGATTTTCAAAAGCCAGCGCCCGATTTTGTATGTCAAGGTACAGCACGCAAAAAAGTTCGTGAGTTTCGCCGGCCAGTGCCAAGCGCAAATAATCCTTCACCGCGTCAGGGGATGCGAACGCCGCACCAGGTTCGCGCAGGTGGCGCCCGATGATTTCCATCGCCCTGTCAATGACGCCCCGCTCACGCACACAAAGACCATGCCGGAACGACAGCACACCATCGGCCACGCCGTAGACGGGTAGCGCATCGCTGGGGGTGCTGGTGCCCTTGCGTGTGGTCTTGTTGCGGGCGCGTGGCACCGCCACGGGGTTGGATAGGGTAGAGTTCATATCAGCCATTGTCAAAGTTCCTTTTTGATGGTGGTCAGGCGGGGCAAGTGGTAATGACACCGGCCCCGCCGCCTTTTGTGCCCAGCTCAAACCGCCGCCGAGCATGGCGGTATCTCATGCAGTCTCTAACACTGGCGCTGCCATGCGCTTGATGCGTTTTCTATCCTTTGCGCTCTGGCGTGCCGTCCATAGATCGCGCTGGGCCTGCAATGCCAGCCAGTAGCCAGGAGCGGTGCCCAGCGCCTCAGACAAACGCAGGTCCATATCAGCGGAAACAGCAGCATGACCATGCAGCACGCGGGACAACATGACGCGGCTGATGCCGATATGCAGGGCGAAAGCGGTCACGGTCAGGCCCAGGTCATCAAGCCAGCCTGAAAGCAGTGCGCCAGGGGGGGCGGGGTTGTGCATATTCATGGTGTTTCTCTCAGTGGTAATCCAAATAATCCAGCAGTTCCACGTTTGCACCAACAAACCGGAACGTCAGCCGCCAATTCGCTTGCACAGTCACTGCGTGAAACCCGGCTCGATTGCCCGATAGCCCATGCAAACGCCACGATGGGCGCATCAAATCTTGCGGCCCGCTGGCCACGTTCAATGCGGTCAGCAGTTCGCGCAGTCGATTGGCATGGATAGGCTGAACCCCCGACATGAGGCCCGTCTTGAAAAGCGTCTCAAGCCCTTTGTGCGTGAATGACAGAATCATAATGTGTAAATCAATGGTTTACAAGATGTGCGACGAATGGAAGGTTCCACGGGAAGGCCTTTTGCGCTCGTTTCCGTAACGCTCCCGTAACGTTCGAATCTGGCCGAAGATGTGCGGCAAAGGCTGACGGCAACGGGATGGGGTAGGAGGAGAGAATTTCATTGTGTGAGAATGTTCCCACTTTGTTCTCAGTTTGTTCCCACTTTGTCCCCAGTACCTTGTGGCCCGCAAACCTGCATGAATGCTTGATTTTTGCGGTTTGTTCCCAGTGTCCCAGCGTTTTTTGAGATATGGCGGGGAGTGTGTGGCGATGGTGCATTTCAGGCGGCCCGCTTGGCCATCTTGACCACTTTTCCAGCCTTGCGGCCGTCCAGATAGTCCGCCCACCACTGCATCAACTTGATCCGGTCGTCGAGGTAGGTCGACCGGTGGTACGCGGCCCGCACTCCGTTTTTCTCCACGTGGGCGAGCTGGCGCTCTATGGCGTCGGGGTTCCAGTTGCATTCATTGGCCACTGTGGAAAACAGCGCCCGAAAGCCGTGCGCCGTCGCTGTGCCCTTGTAGCCCATGCGGGCTATGGCCGAGTTGAACGTGTTTTCGCTCAGGGGCTTGCTGGGATAGAACGGACTGGGAAACACCAGGTCGCGCCCGCCGCTCAAGGGCTCCATGCTGCGCAGCACATCGAGGGCTTGCCGGGACAGTGG
>JANXLW010000411.1 GCA_025354965.1 Betaproteobacteria bacterium | reverse complement strand
GCCAGCTCAAACATGGTCACTTGGGCCTTGCCAAACACGGGCAGAAGTTTGGCGTCGGCGTTGACGTTTCGTTTGTTGGCGGCATCCTGCAAGTTGTTGGCCTTGATGTAGTCCCAGAGTTTTTTGATGACTTGCGGGCGGGCCACGGCCTCGGCGCCAATCACGGCCGCCAGTGCGGCGCTGGGCGTCAAACCGGCGGCTGACGACGGCTTTTTGGCCGCTGCCGTTTTGCGGGCCGCCGGGGCTTTGGCAGCCGCCTTTTTAGCGGCTGCTGGCCGTTTTGTGGCGGCTTTAGCACCAATTGTGGTCGAAGTTCCCGCAGATGCTGGGTATGCAGCTATCTTTTTAATAACAGCTGCTTTGCCGACCGCTGCGGGAGACGCCGCCGCTGCGGGCTTGCCGACTGTCTTACGCGGCGGGAACTTGCTGGGCGCAAACTCGAAGTTGACCTTGCCGGCCTCTGCGTCCCAGGCCAGCATGGCCTTGAAACCCCTTCGGGTGCGCATCGAGACAAATTTGTCCAACAGGTCGGTCTTGCCGGATTCCAGCAGTTTGCTCATCTGCTCCCGCACGATAGGTTGCTGCAGGATGATCTGCCCGCTTTTAAAGTCGCAACTGGGGGTTGGCTGGGCCAGTGTGGGCACTGACTTTTCGCAGACGTAACTCTTGCCGTGTTCAAACACGCCAGCGCCACATTTGAAGCATTTGCCCAGGGACTGCTGCGCCGAGAAATCGATGATCTCGCCGGAGTCTTCGCCTTTTTTGTCGTCGCCAAAGTCAAATTCGAGCTTGTAGTTTTTGCTGTCTTCGTCGAATTTGATGACCATTTCGGCGGTGAAGGGCCAGCCCGCTTTGGAGCGGAAACCGTCCAGAGGGCCGATTTTTCTGTCGCGCAGGAATTGCTCCACTTCGGCAACTTCAAAGGTTCGCCCTGCGGGGGTCTTTCCGAAGGAAAATCCACAGCCCTGGTCGTCCGTACCCGATTTGCCGGTGCAGGTGTAGCGTCGGTAGTTTTCCTTCACGACGCCGCCACAGTTGGGGCAGGGCGCGGCCAGGGTGGCGTAGTCGCCCGGAATGGTGTCGCGGTCGTACTCTTTGGCTTTTTTCACCATGCGTTCGGTCATGGCGGCAATCTCGGCCATGAAGCTTTCGCGGCTTAATTTGCCGTGCTCCATCTGGTTGAGCTTGTATTCCCACTCGCCGGTGAGCTCGGCTTTGGACAGCTCCTCGACGCCCAGGCCCCGCAGCAGGGTCATCAACTGAAAGGCCTTGGCAGTGGGGATCAGCTCGCGGCCCTCGCGCAGCATGTATTTTTCCGCAATCAGGCCCTCGATGATGGATGAACGCGTGGCGGGCGTGCCCAGGCCTTTCTCCTGCATGGCTTCGCGGTGCTCGTCGTCCTCGACCGTTTTGCCGGCGTTTTCCATGGCGCCCAGCAAGGTGGCCTCGGAATAACGCGCAGGCGGGCGGGTGGCCAGGCCTTTGGGTTCGACCGACTCGGTGCGCACGTTCTCGCCAGCCTGCACCGGCACCAGGCTCTGGCCTTTGTCGCCGTCTTTGGCATCGGCCACTTCGTCGGCCGCTTCCTTGCCGTAGATGGCCAGCCAGCCGGGTTTGACCAACACCTTGCCTTCGGTCTTGAAGTGATGCCCGGCTGCGATGGAGGTGCGGGTGGTGACTTCGTATTCGGCACTCGGGAAAAACACCGCCATGAAACGACGCGTCACCAGGTCGTAGATTTTTTGCTCGGCCTCAGACAGCCCCTGCGGCGCTTGCAGCGTGGGGATGATGGCAAAGTGGTC
>JANXLW010000410.1 GCA_025354965.1 Betaproteobacteria bacterium | reverse complement strand
GGCAAATACCCGGTACTGACCACTGGAGTTGGCCTTGATGGCCATGGAGCTGGTGCCGTCGGCTACCTGGTAGGCAAGCCGGGTGAGGGCCTGCGTTGCATGTTCCACATGATGAACGAAGCGCGCATCGGGGTCGGCATTGCGGCCACCATGCTGGGTTTGGCAGGCTACTACGCTTCGCTGGACTATGCCAAAAACAGGCCGCAAGGGCGCCCCGTGAGTGCAGGCGGCAAGGATGCGTCGCAGCCACAAGTGCGCATCATCGAACACGCCGATGTGAAACGCATGTTGCTGGCGCAAAAGTCGTATGGAGAAGGCGCTCTGAGTCTGGCCTTGTACTGCGCCCGTTTGGTGGACGAGCAACACACTGGGACTGCCGAGGCGGCCGACGAGGCGCGTCTGTTGCTGGAAGTTCTTACTCCCATCGCCAAGAGCTGGCCCAGCGAGTGGTGCCTGGAAGCCAACTCGCTGGCGATCCAGATCCATGGCGGCTACGGCTACACCCGTGATTTCCCAGTCGAGCAGTATTGGCGCGATAACCGCTTGAACATGATTCACGAGGGCACGCACGGCATTCAGGCAATGGACTTGCTGGGCCGCAAAGTGTTGATGGAAAAGGGTAGCGGCATGCAGTTGCTTGCCAGTCGCATGTCCGCCACCATGCTGCGGGCGTCGCGTCTGCCCGAATTGGCGAACCACGCCAAAGCACTGGGCCTAGCCTTGCAGGATGTGGGCGCTGCCACCCAAAATGCCTGGGTCACGGGCAACCCGTCCGATGCGCTCGCCAATGCTGTGCCCTATATGCAGGCATTTGGGCACACGGTGCTGGCCTGGATTTGGCTGGACGTGAGTTGCGCTGCGTTGACGCAAGATGCAGAAAAAACAAGAAGTGACACTGTCGGAAAAATAGGTGCTACACGCTATTTTTACCACTACGAGTTACCCAAGATTGGCGCTTGGCTGAGTGTGGTGACGTCGCGTGACCAAACCTGCGCAGACCTGCCAGAAGACGCATTTTGAGTTGAGTCGATTTAGCCAGAATCTGGCTTCACCCTCAGAGGAAATGGGCATGATCAAACTGTATCAATTTGACCCCGCATTCGGTCTGCCAAACGCCAGCCCTTTTTGCATGAAACTGGAAACGTATTTGCGCATGACCAAATTGCCATTCGAGATCGCACCGGCAACCCTGCAGGCGTTCAAAAAAGCGCCAAAGGGCAAGATGCCTTACATCGAAGACAAGGGCAAAACCATTGCCGACACCAGCCTGGTCATCGACTATCTGAAGACGAGCTACGGTGATCGGCTCGATGCTTGGTTGGGCCCTGATCAACGCGCCGTTGTGCTTGCGTTTCAGCGCCTCATTGAGGAGAATCTTTATTGGGCGCTGCTTCACACCCGTTGGGTGGAGCCGACCGGATGGGAAAAAACCAGGATCGCTTTTTTTGGGAAGTTGCCGGTGCCACTGAAATGGATCGTGCCCCACATTGCGCAGCGCGGACTGATCAAGGAAATGCACGGGCACGGCATGGGTCGCCACCGCCAGGAAGAGATCCACGAGATTGGCCGGCGTGACATCACGGCACTGGCGGATTTTCTTGACGACAAGCCCTACTTCATGGGCAACGAGCCCTGTTCGCTCGATGCGACCGCTTACGCATTTCTCGCCAACCTGGTCTGGCCACCGGTGGAATCGGCCCTGAAACAGCATGCGAAACAGTATCCGAAACTGGAAACCTATTGTCAGCGCATGCGCAGTCGGTACTACCCATGATGGGGGACTGTTGACGCTGGGCGGCTTGCCTACGCCAAATGCGCGCTATCGCGAGTGAGACAGCCGCCGCCGGGCAAATTCCAAAAATTCCTGCAAAATGGACTTTATTCAGGAGACCCTCAAATGACCCGTACTGTCCAACAACTATTTAATCTCCGGGGCAAGACCGCCCTGGTAACCGGCGGCTCGCGCGGCCTGGGCCTGCAAATGGCACACGCCTTGGGTGAGGCCGGTGCCAGGATCATGCTGAGTTCACGCAAAGCCGAAGACCTGGAGCAGGCCACCGCTGAACTGCAGGCTGCCGGGATTGACGCGCGCTGGATTGCCGCCGACTGTGCCAAAGAGGTCGAGATTCACCGCCTGGCCGACGAGACCCTGCAGCGCATGGGCGATGTGGACATTCTGGTCAACAACGCGGGCGCCGCCTGGGGCGCTCCAGCAGAAGACCATCCCATTGAAGCCTGGGACAAGGTGATGAACCTCAACGTGCGCGGCTACTTTATCCTGAGTCAGCACATTGCAAAGAAAAGCATGATCGCACGTCGTCAGGGGCGCATCATCAATGTGGCTTCGATCGCCGGCTTGAACGGCAACCCGCGCGAGATGACGACGATTGCATACAACACTTCGAAAGGTGCGGTGATCAATTTCACTCGGGCGCTGGGTGCTGAATGGGGTAAGTACAACATCACCGTCAATGCCATCTGCCCTGGTTTTTTCCCCAGCAAAATGACCATGGGCACGCTCAAAGCGTTGGGTGAAGAAAAGCTTGCGGCTGGCGCGCCGCTCAAGCGCTTGGGGGACGACGAAGACCTCAAGGGTTTGTGTGTTCTGTACGCGTCAGACGCCGGCAAACACATCACCGGTCAGTGGCTGGCGGTGGATGGCGGTGTCAGCGTCGTCACTGGCGGCTGAATCTGTGGTTGAGCAGAATTTTGGTATGGGCTTTGGTGTTGCGATTCCGTTTGTTGAACACCTGGGCTTCGACCTGAAACTGTTTGAAGGTGGCTTGTCTGAGATTGCCTACAACCCTAAACCCGAACATCTCAATTCTTTCAGCGTCACCCATGGCGGTGCCCTCATGACCTTGCTGGACGTCACCATGGCAGTGGCAGCGCGCAGCGTGCAGAAAGACATGGGCGTGGTCACTATCGAAATGAAAGCCTCGTTTATGCAGCCGGCGCGCGGCAAACTCACAGGCAAGGGACATTTGATGCACCGAACTGCCACCATGGCCTTCACGGAAGGTACGGTTTTTGACGAAGACGGGCGCGCCTGCGCCCACGCGACCGGTACTTTCAAGTATGTCAAGCGTCTGCCGACCGGACCGAAAAGGGTCAGCGACTTGAATCTGAGTTCAGGCACCGGCGCCACAGTTATACCAACCGATTGATATTTTTCTCAGGAGTTCAATATGCCCTCAAACAAGCAAATTCATCTGGACAACCGCCCAACCGGTGAAGCCGTCGTTAGCAATTTCAAGTTGGTCGTGAGCGACACGCCAGAGTTGCAAGTTGGGCAGGTTCTGGTGCGCCACCACTTCCTCAGTTTGGATCCCTACATGCGGGGCCGCATGAACGACGCTAAAAGTTATGCTGTGCCTCAGGCCCTTGGTCAAACCATGGGCGGCGGCACAGTGGGCGAGGTGTTGGAATCTAAAAATACAAAATTTGCAGTCGGTGATAAGGTCGTCGGGATGGGCGGTTGGCAGCAGTACAGCGTGGTGGACGCCGACCAGTTGGGCGCTTTGCGTAAAGTCGATACCACCCACATCCCCTTGAGCGTCTACCTTGGGGCGGTCGGCATGCCGGGCGTCACAGCCTGGTATGGGCTGGTCAAAATCATCGAGCCAAAAGCCGGTGAAACCATGGTGGTGAGCGCCGCTACCGGTGCTGTCGGCAGTGCTTTTGCCGCGCTCAGCAAAGCGCGTGGCTGCCGCACCGTAGGCATTGCCGGTGGACCCGACAAATGCAAGTACGCAATCGAAGAACTGGGTTTTGACGCTTGCATCGATTACAAACTGCATCAGGATGCGACTTCGCTTTCCAAGGCACTGAAGGACGCTTGTCCGAAAGGCATTGACGGCTACTTTGAAAACGTCGGCGGCATGGTACTGGACGCTGTGCTGACCCGCATGAACGCCTTTGGCCGCATCGCTGTATGCGGCATGATCGCCGGCTACAACGGTGCGCCGCTCCCGCTGACCTATCCCGCGCTGATTCTGGTCAATCGGCTCAAGGTGCAGGGTTTTATCGTGAGTGAACACATGGAGTTCTGGCCGGAGGCGCTAAAAGAGCTGGGAACGCTGGTAGCCACCGGCAAGCTGCGGGCCAGAGAGTCGATTGCGCAAGGTATTGAAGCCGCGCCAGAGGCATTTTTGGGTTTGCTCAAGGGTAAGAATTTCGGTAAGCAACTGGTCAAGTTATTTTGAAACTTTGCGGGACAGACCGCAGCCACGCGTAGCGGGCAAGCTCTGTCCCCAACCAATACACCCCAGGCCCACCATGACTGACATCATTCTTCACCACTATCCAACGTCACCGTTTTCGGAAAAAATCCGGCTCGTGCTGGGTTACAAAAAACTGGCCTGGAAGTCGGTCATCATCCCGTCCATCATGCCCAAACCGGATGTGCTCGCGCTCACCGGCGGTTATCGCAAGACGCCGTTCCTGCAAATGGGCTCAGACGTCTATTGCGACAGCGCACTGATTTGTGATGTGCTGGAACATCTGCAACCCACACCCGCGCTGTACCCCTTGCAACACAAAGGCTTGGTGCGAGTATTGGCGCAGTGGGCCGACAGCACGCTGTTCTGGGCCGCCATGGCCTATAGCTTGCAACCTAAAGGCGCAGTCTCCATTTTTGCGGATACGCCACCCGAAGCAGCCAAGGCGTTTGGTGCCGACCGTGCCGCCATGAGCGCTGGCATGACGCGTTTGCGCCCAGCTGATGCCACGGCAGCTTACAGGTCTTACCTGCGGCGCATCGCCAACATGCTGGAGGGCCAGGATTTCTTGATGGGTAGCGCGCCCTGTGTCGCCGACTTTGCTGCTTATCACCCCCTGTGGTTTTCCCGCCTGCGGGTGCCAGTGATGGCGGGCATTCTGGACGCCACGCCCACCGTATTGTCATGGATGGACCGCATGGCGGCGCTCGGCCACGGGCAGATGGAGAAATATTCTGCGACTGACGCGATTGCTGTTTGCGCTGCATCGTCGATGACGGCAACCCCAGGCGAAACCATCTTCCAGGACGAGCATGGCATTGCGCTGGGCAGTCGCGTGACAGTTGCGGCCGAGAACTTCGGCCAGGAACCGACTGAAGGTGAGTTGCTGGTCGCCAGCCGTACCCGTTATACCCTGCGTCGGTTTGACCAGCGCGCTGGCACCGTGCATGTGCACTTTCCGCGCATCGGGTATGTGCTGAAGGCATTCGTGCCAGCATGAATGCTGCGGCTGCTGCAGGTGCCTCGGTAGAATGGAAATACTGCGCCTTTGATGCATTGAGCTTGCGGGAACTGCTTGATGTGCTGCAACTGCGAAGCGAGGTGTTTGTGCTGGAGCAACGTTGTGTTTTTCAGGACATCGACGGCTTCGACGCCGCAGGCACACACTTGATGGGTCATCGTGATGGCGAACTGTTGGCTTATGCCCGTTGTTTCCCGGCAGGTATCAAGTTTGTCGAGGCCTGCATTGGCCGGGTCGTGACGCGCTTCTCTGCGCGTGGTCATGGGCTGGGCCATTTGCTCATTGAACAGGCGTTGTCGGCAGTCTGCGCGTTGTGGGGCCGGCAGCCCATTCGCATCGGCGCCCAGGCACACCTTGAAAAGTATTACTGCCGCCACGGTTTTGTGGATGCGGGCAAACCGTATATCGAAGATGGCATTAACCATCTCGAAATGATTTGGCACCCCTTACCTCTGGAGTATCTCAATGATCACTGATTTCAAAAACAAGACCGCGGTGCTTACCGGCGCAGGTTCAGGCTTTGGCCTGGAATGTGCGCGCATCGGTGCCAGACTTGGCATGAATCTGGTGTTGGCAGATGTGCAGCAAGATGCGCTTGATCAAGCTGAGGCAGAGATCCAGGCGGCTGGAGCGCCGGTGCTGGCCTTCAAGCTTGATGTCTCCAAAGCCAATGAAGTGGAAGCGTTGGGCCGTGCCGTGCAAAAGCGTTTTGGTGCGCCACACTTTGTGTTCAACAATGCCGGAGTCGGTGCCGGCGGGTTGATATGGGAAAACACAGTACAGGACTGGGAATGGGTGATTGGCGTGAACCTGATGGGTGTCGCGCACGGCATTCGTGTCTTTACACCGATGATGCTTGAAGCCGCCAAAATTGATCCGGCTTATCGGGGACATATCGTTAACACCGCCAGCATGGCTGGTTTGCTCAACGCCCCCAACATGGGCATTTACGGTGCCAGCAAGCATGCCGTGGTCAGCATGAGCGAGACCCTCTTTCAGGACCTGTCCCTGGTGACCTCGCAGATCAGCGCCTCGGTTTTATGCCCTTTTTTTGTGCCGACCGGTATCACACAAAGCCATCGAAATCGCCCTGCGGACGGCGTCCCCGTCAAACCTACCAAAAGCCAGCTGATCGGGCAAGCCATGAGCGACAAGGCAGTCGGCTCGGGCAAGGTCAGCGCTGCTGATGTGGCGCAAAAGGTCTTTGACGCCATCGCTGCCAATCAGTTCTACATCTACAGTCACCCCAAGGCCATTGGCTCAGTTCAAGTGCGGCTGGAAGACATCATGTTGGCGCGCAATCCGACCGATCCGTTCTCTCACAAGCCCGAGCTGGGCGTGGAGTTGAAGCGGTTGCTAAGAGCTGATTGACAATGAGTTCGATTGTTCTGGTCGTCAATGTACATTGACGACCAGAATATCTGAAAACAAATTCGATTGCAGCTGTAACAGGTCTGATTTGCCGATCAACGCCACGTACTGGGCAAGTTCGTCGTTTTTTATGAAACTTGCCGACGATTTGGCTGTTAGAAGATTGTCCGGGTGCTGGGGTCGTGCCACCGCGAATCCCTGCACGTAATCGACCCCAATCTCGACCAGCGTCTGCACGGTGGCATTGTCTTCAGCCCACTCGGCAATCACCTTCATGCCCAGATTTTTGGCGAGGCTGACAATGGCTTCAACGATGGCAATGTTGGCTGGGTGATTGTTCATGTTGACAATGAAACTGCCATCGATCTTCAGTATGTCGGCCGTGAATTCTTTCAGGTAGGAAAACGACGTGTAACCGGCGCCAAAATCGTCCAGCGCAATTTTGGTGCCGTAGCCACGCACCTTATCGACGAAACGACGCGTGTTTTCCAGATCGTGCAAAGCCACGCTTTCGGTGATTTCAAGGCAAAGCTGACCGGCGATATGCGGATTTCTTTCCAGCATGCTATAGACGTCCTGCAAGAACTTCTCATCGTTCAGTGAAGCACCGCTCAAGTTCATGCAGACAAATTTCATGTGCTTCATTTGAGCGTAATTCTTGTTCAGCCAGGCCAATGTGCTGGACAAGACCCAGCGGTCAATCATGCCCATGCGCCCGCTGTTTTCGCCGGCGGCTATCAGCAGGTCGGTACGGACCAGGTTGCCGTCAGCATCCCGCATGCGCAGCAATACTTCGAAGCTAAGCGACTCATGGGGTGCCGTAAGCGACATGATGGGTTGCATTTCAAGATACAGGCCATCGGTGGCGGAACTGGTAGCGAGCAGCGCAATGAGCTTGAGTTCGGCTTCATGCTGCTTGAATGCCGGTGCGCCTCTCTCGTACACGACCAATCCGCCATGGTTCCCCGACTTGGCCTGGCGACAGGCACGGTCAGCAGTCGACAGGGCGTCATTGAATTGGGTATCTGCCGTGACCTCGATCAATCCGATCGAACCGCGCACATAAAACGCGTTGTCACCAACCAGGTATTGCAGCGTGCCAATACTATCAATAATGCCCCTGCACATGAGTGAGGCCAGAACGATGGATGTTTCTGAAAACACTATGACAAACTCATCGCCGCCAACACGGCCAATCTGAAAATCGTGTGTCAGCAAGCCGGACACGCGCGCGCATACTTGTTGCAATACCTGATCGCCAGTGGTGTGCCCAAAAAGGTCATTGATCAGTTTGAAACGATCCAGATCAAGATAGGCGATGGCCAGTTGCAAGTTGCCTTCGGTGCGCTTTCTGGCAGCATCGGTGAACGCTCGCTCGATACCCCGCCGATTCAGTACCTTGGTTAATGAATCGTGGTTGGCCAGGAAATTTAGGTCTTCGGCGGCTCTCGACTTTTCGGTGACGTCCTGCAAGGAGCCCTCAATTTTGTCGTGGGCCAACGTTGCCTTCACGAGAAAGCGCTTTGAACCGGTGAAGCCTAGTACCGATCGGCCCCTGACTTCGATCTCTTCGACCTGTTTGTTGTGCACCATTTGATGCAGTCGCGTCCAGGCATCTTCGGTGAAGTACTGCTGCCAGAAACTGCCCGCACCGCTCAGCACATTCGGGCTCACCATCCCGCACATTGCCGGATTGGCGCTTAAAAAGCGGCCGCCCTGGTCAAGACTGAAAAGACCGATGGGCATGACCGCAAAGGTCTGTTCCAACTCGGCCTGAACTTCCAGCCGCTGCTCATGCTCCTGACGCATTTGTTCGGCAATTGCGAGCGCCGCCAGCAGGCTTGACGACAAGGCCGCGGTGACACTGTTGACCGATCCAATCAGCCCCTTGATTCCAAGTGCCGCAGCCAGGACCTCGTAGAGGCTGGCTATCAGCGTAATTGCGATTGAAGCGCTGTACCACATGGCGACCCGTGAGCGGGTTTTCTGCAAAATGCGCAACAGAAGAAAAGCCAGCATGGCGATTCCTACACCGGCGATCAGCCATATTAAAGGTAAAAACGACGCATACGGCAAAACAATTGAAAATAGGAGCAATGGAAAGCATGTCCATTGCGCCACGCGTACAAATGATTTGTGACCAACAAGCAATAGTTCGTCCTTGAATAGTGACGTAAACAATGTCAACGTCAACAGATAGTAAAGTGTCAGGGTAATTGACCTGATCTGAGTCAACCAGTCATGCGGGATTGTGTGTCCCAGCCACTGTGCGTCCCAGCCGGCGGACAACGCACCCATTCTCAAATTAATCAGTAGCCAAGCCGAAAAAAGAATGTAGAGGTGGTTTCGATTGATTAAGGCTGTTATGAACACAAAGGCTGCCAATATGATGATGCCACCATCGAGCAGTCCCGAGTTTCGATAAAACTCGTGCTCTGAACTTTGCAAATCGTCGGTGCGCCATAGCAGTACCGAAAGACGTGCCGGGCCGACCGCAGATGTACGACAGATCACCTGCGAGTCCTTCAACACCGGATTGAGCGCAAGCGAAAAACCGGTCTTGATCATGGAAATTTCACCGGATGTGCTTTTCCGGTTTCCTGCCCCAAGTTGTCTTTGCGTACTGGCATCCCAACACGCAATGTCCACGGCGTGTCGCGAAGGAAATTCGACGGTCAGCGAGTTGTGTTCAACCTCTTTGGGAATCTTGAAAGTAAACCAGAACGGGTTTTCTGATAGCTGCGTATCCTGGAATGGTCGCCGTGCCTGATCCTGCAACTGCTGCAGAGCACGTGCCGGGTCTGCCACCCCGTTTGTCCCTTTGACGAAACTAACTTCCAACTGATGCGATTCTGTCGGTGAAAACTGTGTTTTCCATGCAAATATCGCCAGCAAGGAAACCAAACCAATAAAAATGGGCATGGCATAGGTCGAAAACACGCTTAGCAGTAGCTCAAGGCTAAGGCCAAAACTGTCAAGTCGTTTTAACCACAACTTGAATTGTCTTTTCATCTGGTTCACTTCTCCGTGCTGGAATATCGAAGAACAATTGACTCCGACGCGCCGTGCCGCCAGTCGAGATTTTGCATAAAAAACCATCACTTGCTTGGCTACCAACTGTCATCCAAGAAATATGTAGGTCATCATTTCACAAATTTGTCCGCGGTGGGAGCAGGAGGGTTGATTAAACGTGACAAAAGTCACCATAACGTCAAGTAGTTACTTATCCGGACAATAAAAAAATAAGTAAATCAGTGAGTTACTTCAAATATTTAAAGTTATACATTGGCTTCATCATGTCGATTCGACGCAGTTGGCTTGCTTGATCTTACGAACGGAATGGCAGCGAGCATGCATCAGGTTCCGTCACAGCGTCACTTTGAATGGATCAACGGACCCAAGGGCTGCACTGCACACCCGGGCGCACGGACTCACATGGGAAACACCGAAGCCTGAGGTGAAGACGTCGGCATTGCGGCCGGTAATGAGAGCGCAGGGCGCTGGCGACCGAGCTTTATGTCTGGGTGATGGGTGTGGCACATGAAGCCGAGCAAGGGATGGTTGGCCTTGATCCAGCGCTCTTCAGCGGTATCGACATTGAATGACATCACGCGATGTGGCAGGTTGCCGACATGCTGGATGGGTATGTAGCCGACTCCCGGAAATACGTCGTCGAACAGCAAACGGTCATACATCCGGTCTACTGGCGCGCGTCCGGTGACAACCATCCATTCAATGTCGGCTTGTAGGCAATATTGAAAAAACGCTTTGAAAAGAACGGTTGTGACAAGGCGGCCACCCTTTGCGTTGGTCACACCCAATCGGGTGGCTTCTGCCAGTCGCCGTGTTTTCAGCCAGGTTGGCAGTTTGACTGACTGCTCCAGACAGAGTGGTTTGAACCGGTTGGTCTGAATGCGCATGGTGCCCAGAGGAGAACCATCCAGTTTCGATTCCGCAAGCAACACAACCACCCCGTCTTCAGCGTCGGCACTTTCCGGTGTCGTCAACGTTTGGGCAAACTCCGGCAAGTGACGTGCATAGGCGGAATGGCGAATATCCACTGCTTTCTCCAGATCACCTTCGTTGCGCACTAACCGGACGGTGAACGGCAGCAGTTCCATGGTCATGGTCGGCGCCGTTAACTCTGCGTCACTGGATGGAAGCGTCTCAATACGATGAGGACGGAAGTCAGAAATCGTGGCAGGGTGAAGCATGATGAAATTCCTCGCGCAGGGGTTAGTCGGTCACGCCGGATGGGCCGGAACTGGTCCACTCGACGGTCGAGTTTAGGTTTGAAGTGAGGCTGTTTGATTGCCGAATTGTGTCTAAAACAGGTAACACATGAGACCAAATTCAGTGAATTGGCAGCAAGCTTAGACTCGAATTTCGCTAGAACGAGAGCGTGCCTGCCGTGTCTGCTTTTGGAGCCACCGCCGTGTCATAAGCAGTTGTCAGGGTAAAAGGTGTCCAACGCTGATAGATAATGTTACGGTCAGGTTCCTCAATCATTGGACTTTTATGAGCGGAGTTGTGTTTCCATGGAACTGAATGCCTTGCTGGCATCACAGTTCGTCTTGCCAAGCATTCCCCAGGTGGTTGCGCTCTTGCTAAGTGAACTTGAGCAGGAGCAACCGAGCCTGATGAAAATCAGTCGTCTGATCAGTACCGACCTGGCCTTGACAACGCGCTTGCTCCAGACAGCGAATTCCGGCTTCTTCAAGCTCTCTGGCAAGATCAACAGTGTCTCCGAGTCGCTGGCCATCCTGGGTTTGAACCATGTGCGTACTATGGCGCAGGCCGCCGCCTCCGGTGCATCGTTCAAGGCGGTTCCTGGCATCAATGTGAAGCAGTTCTGGGGCTACAGCCTCAACGTGGCCAAGCTCTCCCGTTCCTTGGCCGGCCTGGTACATCAAAACCAGCAGGCCGCTTTTACCTGTGGCTTGATTCATGCGGTCGGAGAGTTGGCAATGCATATAGGCATGGCGGGAGAAGTGACAGAATTGGACCGGCAAACCCCTGTGCTCGACCTGCGACGGGCCCATGTTGAGAAAGTCGCTTTTGGGTTTTGTTATGCCCAGGTAGGCGCTGGATTGGCCCGCCAATGGCATTTTCCA
Organism: Betaproteobacteria bacterium; assembly: GCA_025354965.1. Taxonomy (GTDB): domain Bacteria; phylum Pseudomonadota; class Gammaproteobacteria; order Burkholderiales; family Burkholderiaceae_C; genus Rhodoferax. Next base: position 4,208 of record JANXLW010000410.1, on the reverse strand, counting down.
CAGCCGATCGTGGAGGCGCTGGACCATCAGGACGCGCCCTTTGAAAATGATGAGTACGAGCCGTTGGCAGGGGTTATTCATCTTGCGACCTGGCGTGCGCGCGCAGAAGAAGCCCACCTGCCCGACCAGGCGCTGGCAGTCACCTTTCCGGGTTCAGTTGGCGAGGTGCTGGAACTTGACATTGACATGGTGTTGCAGCAAGACCCGTTCGACTGGTTTGTGCATTCGTCCGAGTATTCCAGTTTGTAATGGTCGTCACTGCCGTGGCGCCACGATTGGCGCTTTAGTATTAGGGTATGCACACCGCACCCGCCTGTATCCCTGGAAATGCGCGATATATATTTCCGGCGTTGTTGGGTTTTGTGCTTGGTACTGCATTGCAGTTGCAACAGGAAACGTTGTACCCATGGTGGATCTACGGATTTCTCATGTTGCTGGTTTCGCTGGCTCTGGTCCTTGCAACAGTTAAACCAATGACCCACGGTTGGCGCATAACGCTGGCTGCACTGGGGTTTGGGCTGCTGGCCTTTGGCGTCACCGGACTGCGTTCTGCAGTTTATGCAGAAGCGGCACTGGACGCAGGACTGGAGGGGCGCGACCTGCTGGTTACCGGCGTGGTCGCCGCGATGCCGCAGCACAACGAGGCCGGATTGCGCTTTCGCTTTGACGTGGAATCGGCTCAGTTGCTTGATAAATTTGTGCGACTGCCCGCCAGCGTTTACCTGGGCTGGTATTCCGGTATTTTTGGCGGCACGGGTGGCGATACAGTCAACGAGCTGCAGCGTCAACCGGCGGCTCTCGTGGCTGGAGAACGCTGGCAGTTGACGCTGCGCCTGAAGGCGCCGCATGGCGGCAGCAATCCATTCGGCTTCGACTATGAGCTCTGGTTGTGGGAGCAGGGCTTGCAGGCCACCGGCTACGTGCGTGCCGGTGCGAAAGATCCGCTGCCGCAACGCCTGGCCCAGACCCATCGGCACCCGGTGGAACGCGCGCGTCAGCAAGTGCGCGATCAGATTTTTGCGAAGGTCGCCGAGCGCCAGTACGCCGGCCTGATTGCAGCACTCGTGGTGGGTGACCAGAACGCCATTGATCGCGCCGACTGGAATATTTTTCGGGCCACCGGGGTCGCACATTTGATGTCGATTTCAGGTTTGCACATCACTATGTTTGCCTGGGCCGCTGCTTTGATGGTGGGTTGGCTGTGGCGTCGTTCAAGTTCTCTGTGCCTGTGGCTTCCGGCGTCAAGCGCCGCGTTGCTGGGGGGTGTTCTGCTGGCAACTGTCTACGCGTTTTTCAGCGGCTGGGGCGTGCCCTCACAGCGCACCGTGCTGATGCTGGTCACGGTGGGTCTTTTGCGCCTGTCGGGCAAGCGCTGGCCGTGGCCATATGTGTGGTTGTCGGGCTGCGCGGTCGTGGTGGCGACTGACCCGTGGGCGTTGCTGCAGGCGGGGTTTTGGCTCAGTTTTGTCGCTGTTGGCGTGTTGTTTGCCGCGGATTCAGCCGAGCCGCGTGCAAACAACAAAGGGATGGCACACGCCAAATCCAGCGTCGCAGCCATGTTCCGTGAGCAATGGGTGATTACCCTGGCCTTGACGCCACTCACCTTGCTGCTGTTCGGTCAGGTGTCGATCGTGGGCTTGGCGGCCAATGCGCTGGCCATTCCATGGGTTACTCTGGTTGTCACGCCGCTTGCCATGATGGGGGTAGTGATCGAGCCCTTGTGGGACATCGCAGCGATGGCTATTGGCGCTTTGTCCTGGTACTTGCAGATGCTGGCCGCATTGCCGTTTGCAACGGTAGCGATAGCGCAAGCACCGGTGTGGGCCGGTGCCGCAGGCGTGGTAGGTGGCTTGTTGCTGGCTATGCAACTACCCTTGAGTTTGCGTCTGCTGGGCTTGCCCTTGTTGTTACCGGTGCTGTTGTGGCGCGCGCCACCCCCATTGCCGGGTCAGTTTGAACTGCTGGTCGCCGATATCGGGCAGGGTAATGCCGTTATTGTGCGCACCGCCAGTCATGTCCTGGTGTACGACGCCGGGCCCCGCTTTAGCCGCGAGAGCGACGCTGGCAACCGCGTCCTGGTGCCGCTTCTAAGGGCACTGGATATTCCAGTTGACATGTTGGTCCTTAGCCACCGCGATACCGATCACACTGGCGGCGCGCTGGCAGTGTTGACGATGCAACCCAGGGCCGAACTGTTGAGTTCGATCGAAGATGACCACGAACTGCAAGCAGTCCGTCAAGCCAAGCGTTGCGTGGCCGGACAGCATTGGCGCTGGGACGACGTTGATTTCGCAGTGCTGCACCCGCGCGCCGATGACTACGGTGCGGTCAGCAAAACCAATGCCATAAGCTGCACACTGCGTATTTCCAACTTGACCAGTTCGGCGCTATTGGCCGGTGATATTGAGCAGGCGCAGGAGGCACGACTGGTTGACGCACAGTCAAGTGTTCAGGTCAACACTCTGAAATCGGACGTGCTGCTGGTGCCGCATCACGGCAGTAAAACCTCCAGCAGCGCCACATTCCTGGATGCTGTTCAACCGCAGATCGCGTTTATTCAAGCCGGCTACCGCAACCGTTTTGGTCATCCGGCGGAACCTGTTTTGGTGCGCTATGGCGAGCGCCATATTCGCGTGATCGATTCGCCCCATTGTGGTGCAGCCTCCTGGCGATCAGGAAAACCACTGGAGGTCCAATGCCAGCGAACCAGCGGTTTGCGCTATTGGCACCATCGTGCGCCCTAGGCTTTAGTGGGTTGGCGTAAAGCTTGCTAAGCTAGGGGCAGGAGAGAAATTCTTTATGCTGAAATTCGACGAGATGTACACCCAGTTGCCCTACGAGTTTTTCACTCACGGCGCACAGATTCGGGATCATTACAAAATCTACGACGAATGGCTGGCACGCCAACCCGGCGACATGATGGCCAAGCGGCGTGAAGAAGCCGAAATGATTTTCCGGCGCGTCGGCATCACTTTTGCCGTTTACGGCGAGAAGGACGAAGAAGGCGCCGGTAATGAACGCCTGATTCCGTTTGACCTGATTCCGCGCATCATTCCGGCGCACGAGTGGGCCAGCATGGAGCACGGTCTGGTGCAGCGCGTCACGGCGCTGAACCGGTTTGTCCACGACGTGTACCACGAACAGGAAATCCTCAAGGCCGGTGTGATACCGCGCGAACAGGTCGCAGACAACGCCCAGTTTCGCCCTGAGATGTTAGGGGTTGATGTCCCCAACAACACTTATTCGCACATTTCCGGAATTGACATCGTGCGCGCGCCCAACGCAAAAGGCGAAGGCGAATATTTCGTGCTGGAAGACAACTTGCGAGTGCCCAGCGGGGTCAGCTACATGCTGGAAGACCGCAAGATGATGATGCGGCTGTTTCCTGAACTGTTCAACGCACATCGGGTCGCTCCGGTTGCCCATTACCCGGATTTATTGCTGGAGACTTTGCGTGCCAGCAGTCCTGCTACCACGGCCGAGCCGACGGTTGTGGTACTGACCCCGGGCATGCACAACAGCGCCTATTTTGAGCATGCCTTTTTGGCGCAGCAAATGGGTGTCGAACTGGTCGAAGGGCAAGACCTGTTTGTGAAAGACAATTTTTGCTACATGCGCACGACTCGTGGCCCCAAGCGGGTGGACGTGATCTACCGCCGGGTGGATGACGATTTTCTGGATCCCAAAGTGTTTCGGCCAACATCGACACTGGGTTGCGCCGGGCTGTTGGACGTGTACCGCGCCGGTCATGTGACCATTTGCAACGCCGTAGGCACCGGCGTGGCGGACGACAAGTCGATTTATCCGTACGTGCCCAAGATGATCGAGTTTTACCTTGGTGAAAAACCGATCCTCAACAATGTGCCGACCTATATGTGCCGCAACAAGGATGATCTGGCCTACACCCTGGCCAATCTGAAAGACCTGGTGGTAAAGGAAGTGCATGGCGCCGGCGGCTACGGCATGCTGGTCGGACCGGCCGCAACGAATCTGGAAATTGAAGAGTTTCGAAAGGCACTGCTGGCTAACCCGAGTGGTTACATTTCACAGCCCACCTTGAGCCTTTCGAGTTGTCCGACATTTGTCGAAAGCGGCATCGCGCCACGTCACATTGATTTGCGCCCCTATGTGCTCAGCGGCAAGACGGTGCAGATGGTACCCGGTGGTTTGACGCGCGTGGCACTGCAAGAGGGCTCGCTGGTTGTCAA
>JANXLW010000369.1 GCA_025354965.1 Betaproteobacteria bacterium | reverse complement strand
CTCAAGCGCCTGCCGGGAGTCACCATGCCGGGGCGCCCGGGACGTGGTGGTGCCCCGCGCATGCGAGGCCTGGGCGGTGGCTACACCCAGATCCTGATCGATGGCGAGCCGGCGCCGCGCGGCTTCTCGCTGGACGAACTCTCGCCGGAGCAAATCGAGCGCATTGAAATCCTGCGCGCACCCACCGCCGAGACCGGTGCCCGCGCCATCGCCGGCACCATCAACATCATCACCCGCGGCGGCTACAGCAAAAAGCTCAACGACCTTCGCCTTGGTGTTGGCCTGGAGAACGGCAACACCCAACCGGGCTTTTCCTGGACCCGCAACGACACGGCAGGTGCCTGGACCTACAACCTGTCCCTCTCGGCTCAACATGGCGAGCGCAGCAACGACAGCACCAGCCACACAGTCACTGAAAACCTGGTGAGCGGTGAGCTTGTCGACCAGACCGAGCGCACCCTGTCCACGGGCCAGCGCACCGGCATGCAGGTCAATGCCCGACTGCAATGGCGCGGAGAAACTGGCGACGTGCTGGTGCTGACACCGATGCTGGTGCACTCCGAAAGCAGCAGCGCGAGCAACAGCAGCCTGCTGCAATTGGGCGGCATCACACCTTACGACAGCAGCACTGGCTCGGGCACCAGCAGTTTTACCAGTCGCCGTCTTGCTGCCCAATGGACGCACCGGCTGCAAGACGGTGGCAACTGGCTGATGAGTGCCAGCCTGGGCAAGAGCGATTGGGACAACGCCACGCTACGTCAGAATTTCGGTGGTGCCGGCCCCTCGGCGGGTGTCTCCGACAACCAGTCGGACCAGCATGATCTGAATTTCAGCCTCAACGCAAAACTGACCAAGACATTGGCCGACGAACACAGCCTGGTCAGCGGCGTCGAGTTGCAAACCAACCGGCGCCGCGAGGCCGCCACCATGCTGCAGGATGGCCAGTCGCCCTTGACCGAATTCGACGGCAATCTCACGGCTTCGAGCGCGCGTGCGGCCCTCTTTGCACAGGACGAATGGGCGATCTCGCCGCAGTTCGCCGCCCATGCCGGCTTGCGCTGGGAAGGCATCACGACGCAGGGCACGCCCGCCGCCGGCACACCCGATATCTCGAACCGCAGCAGCGTCTGGACGCCACTGCTGCATGCGGTGTGGAAACTCGACGCCAAAGGCCAGGACCAGATCCGGGCCAGCCTGACGCGCAGCTACCGCTCGCCCAATTTGCAAGACCTGATTGCGCGCCCCAGCATCAACAGCATGTTCCCGGGCCGCGGTGCGAACGACGAAATGCACCCGGATCGCACCGGCAATCCGGCGCTCAAGCCCGAGCTGGCCAGCGGGCTCGACATCGCCATGGAACGCTACCTGAGCGGCAGCGGCATGCTCAGCGCCAATCTGTTTTACCGCCATATCAATAACCTGATGCGCAGTCAGTCAACCCTGGAGACCGTGTCCTGGGCCGACCAGCCGCGTTGGGTGGCACGGCTGCAAAACATCGGCGACGCCATCACTCAGGGGCTGGAGCTGGAGGCCAAGTTTCGTGCCAGCGACCTGTGGCTGGCGGCGCCACGCATTGATGTGCGCGCCAATGCCAGTCTGTTCGCCTCGCGCGTGACGGGCGTGCCCGGGCCTGACAACCGGCTGGTGCAGCAACCCGATGCCACGGCGAACCTGGGCGCTGACTACCGCTTGCGTGAATGGCCGCTGAGCTTCGGTGGCAACTTCAACTGGACACCAGGCTATAACACCCGCCTGAGCGACGGTCAGAGTGTTGTCCAGGGGGCCAAACTGGTGTTCGACAGTTTTTTGTTGTGGACCATCAGCCCCGGCAACCAGCTCCGCGTGTCGCTGGGCAACGTGGCAGCGCGCGACTATGTTTCAACCACGCTGCTGGAATCGGTGAATCCTGCCGGTCAGGCCTTGCGTGAGAGCCAGACCACCACGGCGCCCTCCTGGCGCAGCCTACAGGCGCGGCTGGAAATCAAGCTGTAGACCGGATCATCAGGAATATCCAAACGCATTTCGATGCGATCTGCTATCCTGTAATGAAAACGTTTACATTTTTAAATTCCGGACCGAAAGCTCAGCCTGAATGAACCCTGAATACCAGTTTCCCGACTCGTTTTTGTGGGGTAGCGCAACGTCGGCCTATCAGATCGAGGGTTCGCCCACCGCTGATGGCGCCGGGCCCAGCATCTGGCAGCGCTTTGCCCACACGCCCGGCATGATGGCCAATGGCGATACGGGCGACGTCGCCTGCGACCATTACCACCGTTTCGAATCCGACGTCGCCTTGATGCAGCAACTGGGTATGCAGGCCTACCGCTTCAGCATTGCCTGGGGGCGTGTCATGCCGGACGGCACTGGTCGCGTCAACCCCAAGGGCCTGGATTTTTACCAGCGGCTGGTGGATTGCCTGCTGGCCCATGGCATTCAGCCGATGGCGACGCTATACCACTGGGATTTGCCCGAAGCGCTGGACAACCGCGGCGGCTGGCTCAATCCGGACATCGCGCACTGGTTTGGCGACTACGCCAGCTTGCTGTTTCGCACGCTCGACGACCGCGTCAAGCTGTGGTGCACGCTGAACGAGCCCTGGGTCGTGACCGACGGTGGCTACCTGCACGGCGCGCTGGCGCCGGGGCACCGCAATCTGTACGAGGCGCCCATTGCCGCGCACCACTTGATGCGCGCTCACGGCAGCGCGGTGCAAGCCTACCGGGCGCTGGGGCGCCACCAGGTCGGTCTGGTGGTCAACATCGAACCCAAGCACTGCGCCTCCGACACGCCGCAGGACCTGGCGGCCACGCGCCGCGCCGACGCCTACATGAACCGTCAGTACCTGGATCCGGCATTCTTCGGACGCTACCCTGAGGAAATGACCGAGATCTTCGGCGACGCCTGGCCGCAATGGCCGCAAGCCGACTTTGATTTGATCAAACAGCCCATCGATTTTCTCGGGCTGAACTACTACACCCGCAGTGTCAACCGGCACGACGAGCAGGCCTGGCCGGTGAAGGCTTCGCCGGTCAAACAGAAGCACGCCACCATCACCGAAACCGGCTGGGAGGTCTATCCGCAAGGGCTCACCGATACCCTGCTCTGGCTGAAAAACCGCTATGGCGAGTTGCCCCTGTACATCACGGAAAACGGCTCCGCCTTTTACGACCCGCCCGAAGCCGAAGGCGGGCAACTGAACGACCCGTTGCGTGTGAACTATCTGCAAAAACACCTCCAGGCGATCCATCATGCGATCAAACAAGGTGTCAATCTGCGCGGCTATTTCGCTTGGTCGCTGCTGGACAACCTGGAATGGTCGCACGGGTTTTCCAAACGCTTCGGCCTGGTCCACGTCAATTTGCAAACGCAGCAACGCACGCCCAAGGCCAGCGCCCATTACTACGCACGCGTCATCGCCTCCAATGGCGCCATCCTTGAGGCGCCAGCCGACTGAAACCGTTTCCCCGAACAACGTCTACCGCCATGCCTGTCACCCTCACCCCTTCACATCCCATGCCGCCCATCTGGCTCGCAAGCGGCGACTACCGCGTTTTTTTGAGTGCGCGTGGCACCGGGTTCTCAAGCTATGGCAATTACCTGCTCAATGCCTGGACGCCCGACAGCGTGCAAGACGGCGGCGGCTGGTACCTTTACCTGCGTGATCTGGACGACCAGCGCTTCTGGAGCGCATCGTCAGCCCCGGTACCGGGGCAAGAGGCCGGGCAACTGACCCTGCAAGGCGGGGTTGCCAGCATCCAGCGTGAACACATGGGCATCGCCTCCCGCACCGATGTGTGCCTGAGCGGTGACGCCATGGAACTGCGCCGCCTGAGCCTGACCAACAACGCCGGCCAGACACGGCGCATCGAGATCACAAGTTACCTGGAAGTGGTGCTCAACGAGCCGGCAGCCCACACCGGGCACCCGGCGTTTTCCAAGTTATTCGTGCAAACCGAGTGGCACGCCGGCATCCAAACGCTGCTGGCTAAGCGTCGACCACGCGGCAACGCTGAAAGTCACCCCCGCTTGGCCATGGCCTTGCTGGGCCAGCCGGTGACCGAATGGGAAACTGACCGCGCGCGCTTTGTGGGTCGTGGTCGTGACTGCAGCAACCCGTTGGCGCTGACCGGCACGGCTACCCTGGGCGGCAACATCGGCAGCGTGCTGGACCCGGCACTGGCGCTGCGCTGCGTCGTCACACTGACGCCCGGTGAAACTCAAACGCTGTGCTTTGCGCTGGCTGCCGCCGCGGCGAATCGCGACCGTCTGCTGCAAACCGCCAGCGGCTGGTCCGCGCTGAATGTCGATGCCTTGTTTGCGCAGGCCCCGGCGCCGCAGGAGACACTGGAACAAGCCCTCGCCGGGCCCCAAGGCAACCATTGGCAGAGTTTGACCCAAACCCTGCGCGAAAGCGACCAACGCCCGGGCACGCTGCCCGCAGCGCTGTATTTTGAGTCTGCCGCGGCGGTCGCCCCGGGTGTCGAAGCGCTGCAATTTTTCAATGGCTACGGCGGTTTCAGTGCCGACGGCAGTGAGTACGTGATCCGTTTGCCGCATCAAGGTAGCGCCGGTTTGAGGCTGCCACCGATGCCCTGGACCAACGTGCTGGCGAATCCGCAGTGCGGCTTGCTCGTCAGCGAAAAAGGCGCTGGCGCCATGTGGGCCGGCAACAGCCGCAAACACCGCTTGACACCTTGGCGCAACGACCCCATCAGCGACCCGCATGACGATGCCTGGTATGTGCGTGACGACGACAGCGGCGCCTTCTGGTCGCCGCTACCTGGTCCGGCGCCAGCGCTTGCCGACTACGAAGTGCGCCATGGTTTGGGCTATTCCACGTGGCACTTGCAGGCGCATGGACTGAAGCAGGAAGTCTGCATGTTCGTGCCACAGAACGATCCGCTGCGCGTGGTGCGCCTGCGCCTGAAAAATACCGGCAGCGCGCACCGGCGGTTGTCGGTGTACGGCTACAACCGCTGGGTCCTGGGCATCACACCGCAAGACTCCCAAGCCGATATCACTACCTGGTTCGACGCCAGCGCCGCCGCCCTGTGCGCCCGCAACCCGAAGGCCGACGCCTTTGCGCAGAGCGTCGCCTTTGCCGCCGTGGATCAACCCAAACACATGAACTGGGCGGCAGATCGTGTTGCGTTTCTGGGTCAGCCCGGCAGCATGGCAGCGCCCGAGGCGGTGCGCGCTGGTGGTCCGCTCAAGCAAGCCACGGGTAGCGATCCGTGCGCCGCAATGCACGTCATGCTGGACATTCCCGCCGGCGAAAGCCGCGAGCTGAGTTTCTTTCTGGGTGAGGTGACGCAAGCCTCGCTACTGGAACCCCTGCTGGCGCGCTACCGAGTGGCAGGCGCCGTGGATGCAGCGCTGACTCAGGTCCGCCACTTCTGGCGCAGTACCGTGGGCGTCTTGCAGATTCGGACGCCCAGTCCGGAAATTGACATCATGGTCAATGGCTGGCTGCCGTACCAGAACCTGGCTTGCCGGATGTGGGGTCGCACCGCGTTTTACCAGTCCGGCGGCGCCTACGGTTTCAGGGACCAGTTGCAGGACGCGGCGTCGCTCATTTATCTGTCCCCCGAGCTCACACGCAGCCAGATTCTGACCAATGCGGCACACCAGTTTGTCGAGGGCGACGTACTGCACTGGTGGCACCCGCCCTTGAGCAAAGGCATGCGCACCCGCTTTGCCGATGACCTGCTGTGGCTGCCCTACCTCACTGCCTACTACATCAACACCACGGGCGACCAGTCGGTGATGCAGGAACCGGTGCGGTTCGTCACGGCGCAGCAGCTGGAGCCGGACGAAGACGAGCGCTATCTGCTGCCGCAGGACTCGGGCCAAAGCGCCGATGTTTACGAGCATTGCTGTCGCGCCATCGACCGCTCGCTAACCAAGGGCGCGCACGGTATCCCCCTGTTCGGCTGCGGCGACTGGAACGACGGCATGAGCCGCGTGGGCCGCGAAGGCAAGGGTGAAAGTGTGTGGATGGGGTTTTTCCTGTACACCATCCTGGGTGACTTTCTGCCGTGGTGCGATGCCCGGCGCGATGCAGCGCGGGCCCAGCGCTACCGCAGCTACCGGGCCGATTTGCTGGTGTCGCTGAACGATGCCGGTTGGGACGGCGACTGGTACCGCCGGGCCTGGTACGACAACGGTGCACCGCTGGGCTCCAAGGCCAGCGACGAATGCAAGATTGACGCGCTGGCGCAAGCCTGGGCCATCATCTCCGGCGTCGCTTCGCGCGAGCGTGCCAACCAGGCGCTGGACGCGCTGGAACAGCACCTGATCAGCGATGACGACCAGCTCATCCGCTTGTTGACACCGCCGTTCGAGAACACCCCGCACGACCCCGGCTACATCAAGGGTTACGTCGCCGGCGTGCGTGAAAACGGCGGCCAGTACACGCATGCCGCGCTGTGGGTGGTGAAAGCCATGACGATGGCCGGACGGCGCGAGCGGGCCACGCAATTGCTGAAAATGCTCAGCCCGATCAGCCACAGCAGCACGCCCGCCGGCGCCGACCGCTACAAGGTCGAGCCCTATGTGATCGCCGCCGACATCTACGGCGTGGCGCCCCACGTGGGTCGCGGCGGCTGGACTTGGTACACCGGCTCGGCCGGCTGGATGTACCGGGTCGCCATCGAATCCATCCTCGGCTTCAGTCTTGAAGGTGGCCACACCTTGCGCCTGGCGCCCTGCGTTTCCGACCATTGGGTGGGCTTCACGCTGCGCTATCGCTTGAACGACGGTACGCAATACGAAATCGAGGTCAGCAATCCGCAGGCCTGTGCCCAGGCAGTGGTGTCGGCGCAACTGGACCACGCAGCCATCGCCTGCGACGCCCAGGGCGTGGCCGTGCCGCTGGCCAAAGATGGCGCCATCCACCGGCTGCAGGTGGTGCTGGGCCGAGCGGCGTGATCGCTGCCAGACGATGACGTCGGGGTAGGCGGCTACGCGAATGTCTCCCGCTTCGGCCTTCGGCCTCTGGCTCCACCTTGATTTGGCAAAACCCCAAGTCCACGCTGCGCCACCTACCCCAGCGTCATCGTCCACAAGCTTTGGTGGTATACACGCTTGCACCATCCTGTGCCCTTGTCCGCTCAGGTTG
>JANXLW010000341.1 GCA_025354965.1 Betaproteobacteria bacterium | reverse complement strand
CTGAAACGAGGTGGCCAGCAAATCGCCAAACATGCCGTCGTTGTTTTCAGACGTGCAGGCCAGCACCACCACATCGCCGGGCTGAATCTGCTCGGCCACGACGTGCAGCATCCAGTTGTCGCCGGGTTGCGTCAGCACGGTGACAGCTGTTCCGCAGACCTTTGCGCCGTTGTAAATGGGGCGCAAGTAGGGCTTCATCAGGCCGACGCGGCCCTGCGCTTCATGGATGGTGGCAACGCCGAATTTTGCGAGCTTTGCAACGGCGGCCTTGTCGGCACGAACGATGTTGCGTTTGACGATACCCAGGTTGTTCATGTTCATTCCTATTTGGTTTCTTTCATTGACAGTGCCACATCCAGACGCGGAAATACGCGCCGTGCGTTGGCCTCAAAAATCTGGAAACGGTCCGCGTCACTCAGAATCTTTGACGCTTCGATGTAGCGTTTGGTGTCATCAAAATAGTGGCCGGTCTGCGGGTCGATGCCGCGCACCGCGCCAATCATCTCGCTGGCAAACAACACGTTTTTCACCGGAATGACGGTGTTCAGCAAATCGATACCGGGCTGGTGGTAGACGCAAGTGTCAAAGAAGATGTTGTTCAGTAAATGATCCTGCAACAGCGGCTTCTTCAGTTCTTGCGCCAGGCCGCGGAAGCGTCCCCAGTGGTAGGGCACAGCGCCGCCACCGTGTGGAATCAGGAACTTGAGCGTCGGGAATTCCTTGAACAGATCGCTGGTCAGGCACTGCATGAAGGCGGTGGTGTCGGCGTTCAGGTAGTGCGCGCCAGTGGTGTGGAAGCAGGGGTTGCAACTGGTACTGACGTGAATCATGGCCGGGATGTCGTACTCCACCATCTTCTCGTAAATCGGGTACCAATGTTTGTCACTCAAGGGCGGCGATGTCCAGTGGCCGCCGCTGGGGTCTGGGTTCAGGTTGATGCCGACGTTGCCGTATTGTTTGACGCACTTTTCAAGCTCGGCAATGCAGGTGGCCGGGTCCACGCCGGGGCTTTGCGGCAGCATCGCGACCGGAATAAAGTTGTCGGGGAACAACTGTGATACGCGGTAGCACAACTCGTTGCAGATGGCGGCCCAAGTGGAGGAGACATTGAAGTCGCCAACGTGGTGTGCCATGAAGCTGGCACGCGGGCTGAACAGGGTAAGGTCACTGCCGCGCTCTTTCATCAGACGCAACTGGTTCTGCTCGATGCTCTCGATCAGCTCGTCGTCGCTGATCACCAGCTCCGACACCTTCGGGCTAACGGATGCGTCTTTGATGCCGGCGATTTGCCGATTGCGCCAGGTCTCCAGCGCCTTCGGTGCCGTGGTGTAGTGGCCGTGACAGTCGATGATCAGGGGTTTCTTCATAGGGGTTCCTGGGATTCAAATTCAATTCACTCGAGTCAGAGCGTCACCGGCTCCATCCCCTGACAACGCTTGGCGGCTACGGCCTCGGCTGAGTTCATGTGGCCAAGCATGGCGCGCACCGCCTCGACCTGCCGCGTACCGGTGCATACGCCGGCGGAGAAAGTGGTGACGATCTGGATGGCAGGCGGCAACGGGCCTAGCAGGCTGATGCCCTCCAGGTGCATCAGCTCGCTGAGTTGCTGGAAGCCCAGTTCGACCTCGCCGCTCGCCACCAGCGTACCCACCGGTATGCCGGGCGGCGGTGTCACGATACGGTTATTGATTTCCTCGGCAATACCCCAGCGCTCGAAAAGCCTGGCTAGCGCCACACCGCTGGGCCCGGTTGAGTAGCTGATGCTGCGCGCAACGCGCACGGCATCAAGCACCGCGTCTTCGGTCGATATGTCGGGCTTGAGCGCACCGGCGCGCACGGCCACTGCCACGCCCGAGCGGACCAGGTCCACTTTGGAGCCGGCCTGCACGTGACCGGAAGCGATCAGCTTGTCGATCGCGTCGGACGCCAGGATGACGACGTCAAAGGCCTCGCCGGCCTGCACTCGCCTGGCAGCATCGACACCACCCACCGACTCGATGGTGACGCCCAATCCCGTGTGCCGCTGGAACGCCTCCACCAGATCGGCCAGTACCAGCCGGGTGGCCATGGAGGAAATACCTTTGATTTCAGTCGCCATGGCAGACGGAAGAATGGATGAACATGACAGCTATTGTGGCCCTGGCAACGTTCTGCGCCAAGGTGAAACGGTTTCTATCAGGTATCGCAGTTCGGCATAATGGAATCGAAGATATACCTCAAGAAGTATGGACCTCAAACAACTGGAGTACTTTGTGCGCGTCGCCGAGCTGGGTAGTTTTACCCGCGCTGCCATGGCACTGGATGTGGCGCAACCCGCGCTCAGCCGACAGGTACGACTGCTTGAAGTGGAGCTGCGACAAAACCTGCTGATCCGCAACGGACGCGGCGCCGTCGCCACGGAGGCCGGCAAACTGCTGCTGGCGCATGGCCGCGGCATATTGCACCAGGTTGATCGGGCGCGCGAGGAACTGGGACGGGTGCGCGGTTCGTTGGCAGGGCGTGTCGCAGTGGGTTTGCCCACCAGTCTGGCGCGGGTGCTGACGGTGCCGCTGACGCACGCCTTTCGCAGCCAGATGCCGGACGCCACCATCTCCATCAGCGAAGGCCTGTCCGTCGCCATGCAGGAATCGCTGGTGAACGGGCGACTGGACATTGCGGTGCTGTACAACGCTCAACCCAGCACCGAGATAGAAATTTCGCCATTGCCGGAAGAAGAGCTGCTGCTGGTACAGGCCCGAGCGCCAGGCCTGCAGGAAGACCTGGCACCGCAACCTGTTTCGTTGAAGGCCGTCGCGCAGTTGCCGCTGGTGATTCCGAGCCGACCCAATGCCATTCGCATGCACGTGGAGTCGGAGATGGCCAACATTGGCTGCCGCCTGAAAATTGCACTCGAAATTGATGGCGTCTCGGCCATTCTCGACCTGGTGGCAGATGGCGCCGGCAGCGCCATTTTGTCGCGCAATGCGGTGGCCAACTCGGTACGGCCGTCATCATTTTCCATACGCGCCATCCATGAACCGGTGCTGCGCACCAAGGTGTCACTGGCCACCAGTTCGCTGCGCCCCAGCACGTTGACGCAACAGAGCACGCTGACATTGATACGTCAGGTGCTGGAAAGAATCGTCAAGCCGGTCTAGGATGGTGTCGGACTTTCGCGCAGAACAAATACCTTGACCTGCGACCGACTACTTCGGCGTCAGAATCGCCGACAGGCGGTCGGGAATCGAATCAATCCGAACCAGCTTCGGATAGCGCAGGCCACCGTGGTAGTCGATCATGACCTGGCGGTAGCGCTCGCCTTCCTTGACCAGTAACTCGACCGACGGACCGGCTCCTTTGGCGGTTGCAATTGCGTCGGTCAGTCGCTCGGGCGTGTAGGCCACGCCCTGGATCGCAATAATCTGCATGCCAGGCGCCAGTCCGGCGTGAAAGGCTTCACCGTTCCAACGCACGTTGATCAACTTGCCCTCCTTGCCCACGATTACGCCAATCGACCAGTACAGATCCTTCCCTGGCCCCTCTTCCTCGTCTTCTTCTCTGGCATTCTTGGCAGACTCGCTTTCCAGGTCGTCGAAGTCGAGTTTCCATCCGCTACGTGTCAAACCGTCCAGCAGATGGCCAGCGTCGCCGGTTTGGTCGAGTCGATCACGTAGTAGCGTTGCCCAATCATAGGGTTCGACCGCAGTCAGGGCCGCGACGAGCTCGTCGAAGGTGTAGGTAAGTGGTTCGACCCGGCCGTCCTGGACGCCGAAGAAAGTTCGCGCGAAGTCGTCGAGCGAACGCTGCTCGCCGCTGCGTTCCCACAGATCGGCCGGTCGGCGGAACTTGCCATTCCAGGAATGTGTGTATTCGTGCGGCAGCAACTGGCGTGCGCGGATAAGGTTTCGCGAATCTGGAACACATGGTGATCCAGATCGGTTGCGTCAACCGCGACCGTGAGAACGCCAGGGTAGGACTGATCGATCGGGTCCGGGGTCGATAGCTCGGAGGGTGGTTGCGCCATTGCGGCGAACCAAAACAGCAAGGCAACAATTGCGACAGAACGCGAAACAGCGGAACCATTCACTGCAGATTTCTCCTCAGACGTGGCATTTTTGCATAGGAGGGGTTATGTCGGGTAACGGCCTCCCCGCGATCAGCAACACGTTCAATTGACCTCGATTCGCGTACCATGCGCAACTGAGCCTCGCCAAACAACCTCCATCACGACAAACCGCCTTCTTCATGGAAAATACATCCTCTTACTCGCCACCCAAGATCTGGTCTGCCAACAAGGAAATGGGTGGCCGTTTCGCCAGCATCAATCGGCCGACTGCGGGAGCGACCCACGAAAAGGAATTGCCGGTGGGACGCCATCCGCTACAGCTCTATTCTCTGGGCACACCGAACGGCGTCAAGGTTACGGTGATGCTGGAAGAGTTGCTGGCAGCCGGACACTTGGGCGCAGAGTACGACGCCTGGCTGATCCGCATCAACGAAGGCGACCAGTTCGGTAGCGGCTTCGTCGGCGTCAACCCAAACTCCAAAATCCCGGCGTTGCTGGACCGCAGCGCAGCGACGCCGATTCGCGTGTTTGAGTCAGGTGCGATCCTGATCTATCTGGCCGAGAGGTTCGGTGCCTTTCTTCCTGCTGCGGGCGCCAGGCGCGCCGAATGCCTGTCGTGGCTGTTCTGGCAGATGGGCAGTGCGCCCTTTCTTGGCGGCGGGTTCGGTCATTTCTACGCTTACGCGCCAACCAAGATCGAATACGCGATCGATCGGTACGCGATGGAGGTCAAGCGCCAGCTTGATGTGCTTGACCAACGCCTAGCGACAAGTCCTTACCTGGCGGGGGATGAGTACAGCATTGCCGACATGGCGGTCTGGCCTTGGTACGGCGCGCTTGCCAAGGGTCAGCTGTACGAAGCTGGTGAATTCCTGCAAGTTCACACCTATACGCAAGTGCTGCGCTGGACC
>JANXLW010000329.1 GCA_025354965.1 Betaproteobacteria bacterium | reverse complement strand
CGGCGTTGCCATGCGCATCGGCGAAGATCTGGATTTCAATATGCCGACCGTTCTCGATCAGGCGTTCCAGCATCAGGGTGCCGTCGCCAAAAGCACTAAGCGCTTCACGCCGGGCGCCGGCGATGGCCTGCGCAATTTCAGCTACTGCGCGCACCAGTCGCATGCCGCGCCCACCGCCACCAGCGACCGCCTTGACCAGCAGCGGAAAGCCCAGTTTCAAGGCTTCCTCGGTCAGCCGGGTGTCATCCTGATCCTCACCCAGATAACCTGGTGCACAGGGCACACCGGCGGCCAGCATGCGCCGCTTGGCCAGTGCCTTGTTGCCCATGGCTTGCATGGCCGCGGGCGGTGGGCCAATGAATACCAGACCGGCATCCAGGCAGGCCTGTGCAAAGCCGGCGCTTTCGCTCAGGAATCCATAACCTGGGTGCACCGCCTCGGCATTCGTTTTGCGAGCGGCTTCCAGCAGGGCGTCGATGCGCAGGTAGGAGTCAGTGGCGGCACTGGCTCCAATGTGCACCGCTTCATCGGCCAGACGAACGTGCGCCGCAGCTTTGTCTGCATCGCTGTAGACGGCTACCGTTCGATAACCCAGCTTGCGCGCCGTTCGCATGACACGGCAGGCGATTTCCCCCCGATTGGCAATCAGAATCTTGTTAAACATGGTGCGCGTCAAGTCTTGCCGGGCAGCGTGCCCTCCAGCTTGCAGATGATGCCCAGCATGATCTCATCTGCGCCGCCGCCAATCGACATCAGGCGGCTGTCGCGGTAGGCCTGCGAGATCGGGTTGTCCCAGGTGTAGCCCATACCGCCCCAGTATTGCAGGCAACTGTCGGCCACCTCACGGCTCAGGCGGCCGGCCTTGAGTTTGGCCATGGAAGCCAGTTTGGTGACGTCCTTGCCCGAGATATAGGACTCGACTGCACGATAAGTCAAGGCGCGCAGGGCTTCGACCTCGGTGCGCAACTCAGCTAGCCGAAAGTGCACCACCTGATTGTGCAGAATCGGTTTACCGAAAGTCTGGCGCTGGCGCGTGTAGTCGATGGTCTGATCGATCAGCCGGTCCAGTGTGCGCAGGCAGGCAGCCGCAGCGTACAGCCTTTCTTCCTGGAACTGCAGCATCTGGAACATGAAGCCCATGCCCTCCTGCCCGATCAGGTTGCGCTGGGGCACGCGCACATCGTCAAAAAACAGTTGCGCTGTATCCGACGAGTCCATGCCGATCTTGTGAATTTTCTGGCGTGTCACGCCCGGGCTGTCGAGCCGCACCATGATCAACGATTTGTTCTTGTGCACCGAGCCTTCCGAAGTATTGGCCAGCAGGCAGCACCAGTCGGCCTGCATGCCATTGGTGATCCACATCTTGGAGCCGTTGATGAGGTAGTCGTCGCCGTCCTTG
Organism: Betaproteobacteria bacterium; assembly: GCA_025354965.1. GTDB lineage: Bacteria > Pseudomonadota > Gammaproteobacteria > Burkholderiales > Burkholderiaceae_C > Rhodoferax. Next base: position 2,243 of record JANXLW010000329.1, on the reverse strand, counting down.
CGCGCGCTGGTCTTGAGCGCCGCCACATCCGAGCCACCACCGGTTTCGCTGACACCGATACAACCGACCATGTCGCCAGCGATGCTGGGCGCCAGAAATTCGCGCTTCAGGGCGTCCGAACCAAAGCGCGCCAATGCGGGCGTGCACATATCGGTGTGCACGCCAATGGCCATCGGCACGCCGCCGGCATTGCATTCGCCCAGCGCCTCGGCCATCACCATGGAGTAACTGAAGTCCAGCCCCATACCGCCGTATTCCACCGGGTACTTGATGCCCAGCAGGCCCAGGTCGCCCAGCTTCTTGAACAAGGCGTGTGCCGGGAATTCGTTGGCAGCTTCCCACTGGGCAATGTGGGGGTTGATTTCTTTCGCAACAAACTTGCGCACGGTGTCGGCAATCTGTTCGTGTTCGGGGGTAAATTTCATCAAAACCTCGCAGTTGAATCAGTACATTGAAATCAGCAAGTCGCGTTTTACAAACGCGCGACACCAAAGGTATTCGGGTGCAAGGTGCGGCGCTGCGCTTCTTCGGCCAGGGCCAGACAGAGCCCCAGTAAACGACGCGTATCGCGCGGGTCGATGATGCCGTCGTCCCACAGCCGCGCCGTGCCAAAAAGCGCCGCCGACTCCTTGTCGAGGCGCAAGCGCAGCCCGTCCGACATGGCTTTCAGGGCTTCCTCATTGGCCGCGATACCACTGCGTTCGATCTTGGCCCGATTGACAATGTCCATCACCTTGGCCGCTTGTGCGCCGCCCATCACCGCGGTGCGGGCGCTGGGCCATGAAAAGATAAAACGCGGATCAAAGCCCCGACCGCACATTCCATAGTTGCCGGCACCGTAGGAGCCGCCCAGCACCACCGTGAACTTGGGCACCCGCGCATTGGCAACTGCCTGAATCATCTTGGAGCCGTGCTTGATGGCGCCGCTGCGCTCGGCCACCGACCCCACCATGTAGCCGGTGGTGTTCTGTAAAAAAATTAGCGGTGTGCCACTTTGATCACACAACTGGATGAACTGCCCGGCCTTGGCAGAACCGTTGGGTTGAATCGGGCCGTTGTTGCCAAGAATGCCCACCACATGACCTTGCAGGCGGGCGTGACCGCACATCATCTCGGCCGCGTACTCGGCCTTGAACTCCAGAAAATCAGAGCCATCCACCAGCCGGGCAATCACCTCGCGCACATCGTAAGGCTCGCGTTCATCGACCGGCACCAGTCCCAGCAACTCCTGCTCATCAAGGAGCGGTTCGGCACCGCCTGCGGCAACCGGCGCCGCATCCCAGCGCAACTTGTCCAGCACTTCGCGCGCCATGCCAATGGCGTGCGCATCGTCCTCGCACAGATACTCGCCCAGGCCCGTTACCCGCGCGTGGGTCTCGGCACCGCCCAGTTCGTCCTCGGTGCAATCCTCGCCAATGGCGGCCTTCACCAAGGGTGGGCCAGCCAGGAAAATATTGGATCGGCCGCGCACCAGAATGATGTAGTCGGACAGCCCCGGCAGATAGGCGCCACCGGCCGTGGATGAGCCATGCACCACCGCGATTTGCGGCAAACCGGCGGCCGACATGCGCGCCTGGTTGGCAAAGCTGCGTCCGCCTTCAATGAAGATTTCGCTCTGGTACATCAGGTTGGCGCCGCCGCTTTCCACCAGGTAGATGACCGGCAACTTATTTTCAAGCGCAATCTCCTGCGCCCGCAAGGCCTTGCGCAACCCCATGGGCGCCACCGTGCCGCCCTTGACGGCGCTGTCGCTGGCAGAGATGAGGCAGTGCTTGCCGGACACCACACCAATGCCAACGATGGAGCCGCCACCCATCACTATTTTTTTTCCATCGTCGTCGTGCATATTGAGCCCGGCCAGGCGACTCAGTTCAAGAAACGGCGAACCCCGGTCCAGCAAACGGGCCACTCGCTCCCGCGGCAGCAACTGTCCGCGCGATTCAAACTTGCTGCGCTTCGATTCGGATTCGGCAATCACCATCTGCTCAAGCCGCTGCACTTGTGCGAGCAATTCAAGCATGCGCTGCGCGTTGACGCTGAAGGCGTCGGATTTGACATTGATCCTGGAACGAATGACGGGCATGCGATGGGGTCCTCTAGACTTCCCCGGATTAGACGCGAAGGTAACGTTAACGTCAACCAGATTTCGTATAGGGATTTATCCTATACTTCAGGTTATGCGAGTCATTGAAATCAACTTCATCCGACCGCTTTCCAAGATGTCTGGCATTTGACGCCCAACC
>JANXLW010000320.1 GCA_025354965.1 Betaproteobacteria bacterium | reverse complement strand
GTGTATGGTACCGGAAAAAATGTGATTGGTAAAACAGTGCGCATAGATAATAAGCAAAATTATACAATCAGCGGCGTTGTAAAAGACTTACCAGAAAATTCCACCCTGCAATTTGAATGGCTGGCGCCTTATCAAACATCTTCGTATTATGCGGACTCGCAGAACTGGAGTGGTTATGGACCGTTTACCTATGTTGAACTGGATGCTTCACTCATTATTCCGCAGGTCACCTGGGGTACTTCACCTGAAATGGTGCTCGGAATTGACGGTCGCATACCCGACCCCGACAAGGAAAAGGACAGCAACAAACGTAGTGCCATTGAGCGCGCGCTGGTCTACATGGGCTTGCAACCAGGCAAAGCGCTGGACGATCTGTATGTCGACAAGGTCTTCATTGGCTCCTGCACCAACAGCCGGATTGAAGACATGCGTGAGGCTGCAGCACTCGTCAAAAAACTGGGCCAAAAAGTTGCCAAAAACGTCAAACTGGCAATCGTGGTACCAGGCTCTGGTCTGGTCAAGGAGCAGGCCGAACACGAGGGTTTGCATGAGATTTTCAAAGCTGCCGGCTTTGAGTGGCGTGAGCCGGGATGCTCCATGTGTCTGGCCATGAATGCGGACCGGTTGGAGCCGGGCGAGCGCTGTGCCTCCACCAGCAACCGCAATTTTGAGGGGCGCCAGGGTGCGGGTGGGAGAACCCATCTGGTCAGTCCCGCGATGGCAGCGGCAGCCGCTGTCCACGGTCATTTCGTGGACGTCAGAAAATTTGTCTGAACCGGATCGTCAAGAGTAACTGCATGCAAAAATTTACTGTGCACAAGGGGTTGGTGGCTGCGATGGACCGGGAGAACGTGGATACCGACGCCATTATCCCCAAGCAGTTTCTGAAGTCCATCCGCAAGACCGGGTTTGGTCAGAACCTGTTTGACGAGTGGCGTTACCTGGATGCAGGCTTTCCTGGTCAAAACCCCGACAGCCGCAAGCCAAACCCGGACTTCGTGCTGAACCAAACCAGGTACAAAAATGCAACCATTCTGTTGGCGCGCAAGAACTTTGGCTGCGGCTCCTCCCGCGAACACGCACCATGGGCGCTTGATCAATTTGGATTTCGCGCCATCATTGCCCCCAGTTACGCTGACATTTTTTTCAACAACAGTTTTAAAAATGGTTTGCTTCCCATTGTCTTGAGCGAAGCACAGGTCACTCTGTTGTTCGATGAAACAGCGGCCCTTCCTGGCTATGAGTTAACCGTTGACCTTCTGCGACAGCGCGTTGTCAAACCAGATGGTGAAGAACTGGCGTTCGAGGTACAGCCGTTTCGCAAGTACTGCCTGCTCAACGGATTTGACGACATCGGACTCACCCTTCGGCATGCCGACAAGATCAAGCTTTTTGAAACTCAGCGTCTGGCAGAAAAACCCTGGTTGGCCTGCACACTGCTTGCTTGATTAGCTCCTCAAAAAACAGTTTGTAAAAATTATTATGAAAATTGCAGTGTTGCCGGGGGATGGAATCGGTACCGAGATAGTGGCTGAAGCAGTCAAAGTTTTGAACGCACTTGAACTTCCGTTGGAATTGGAAAGTGCATTGGTCGGTGGTGCGGCATACGAGGTGCATGGTCATCCCCTACCGGACGCTACGCTCAAACTGGCTAAAGAAGCTGACGCCGTGCTGTTTGGGGCGGTTGGCGACTGGAAATACGACAAACTTGATCGCCCGCTGCGGCCCGAGCAGGCCATTCTGGGTTTGCGGAAGAATTTAGGTCTGTTTGCCAACTTTCGTCCAGCCATTTGCTACGAGCAGTTGGTGGGCGCGTCGAGCCTCAAACCAGACCTGATTGCGGGACTCGACATCCTGATTATTCGCGAGTTGACGGGTGACATCTATTTTGGTCAGCCGAGAGGCCGTCGTATTGCCACTGACGGAAACTTCCCCGGCACCGAGGAAGCCTTTGACACCATGCGCTATTCGCGTCCCGAGATCGAACGCATTGCCCACGTTGCCTTTCAGGCCGCCCGCAAACGCAGCAGGCGGGTCACCAGCGTTGACAAGGCCAACGTTCTGGAAACTTTCCAGTTCTGGAGGGAGATTGTTACGGAGGTGGGCATGCAATACCCGGACGTGGCACTCGACCACATGTACGTCGACAATGCCGCCATGCAACTGGTGCGCGCGCCGAAAAAATTTGATGTGCTGGTCACCGGCAATATGTTTGGTGACATTCTGAGCGACGAAGCCGCCATGCTTACCGGGTCGATCGGCATGCTGCCATCAGCGAGTTTGAATTCAAGCAACCAAGGCTTGTACGAACCTAGCCACGGCAGCGCGCCAGACATCGCAGGCAAAGGCATCGCTAATCCCTTGGCGACCATTTTGAGCGCGGCCATGATGTTACGCTTCAGTCTGAACCAGGAAGAGGCGGCGCAGCGCGTCGAGACGGCAGTCAAAACGGTTCTGGCGCGAGGACTTCGCACAGCCGACATTTTCAGCCCGGGTACGACACAGGTTAGTACGGTGGAAATGGGTACCGCTGTGGTCAAAGCTCTATAGACTGGGTATGCGCCCCTATATTTCTTGAAATTTATTTATCTAAAAAGGCAACACGATGAAAATTGGCAATCTGGTGGGCTTGGTAGGCTGGCGCGGTATGGTCGGCTCGGTGTTGATGGACCGCATGCAGTCCGAGGGCGACTTTGAACTGATCGAGCCGGTGTTCTTTTCAACGTCAAATACGGGTGGGAAGGCGCCAACTCAGGCAAAAAACCAAACCACGCTGAAAAGTGCTTTTGACATAGATGCGTTGAAAAAATGCGACATCATCATCAGCGCGCAAGGCGGCGACTACACCACCGAGGTGTTCCCCAAACTGCGCGCCGCCGGTTGGAATGGTCATTGGATCGACGCTGCCTCAACGCTGCGCATGAAAGACGATGCCGTCATTATCTTGGACCCGGTCAATATGCCGGTCATTCAAAATGCCTTGGCCAAGGGCGGTCGTAACTGGATCGGCGGCAATTGCACGGTAAGCTGCATGCTGATGGGCGTGGGTGCGCTGTACAAGGCCGGGTTGGTCGAATGGATGACTAGCATGACCTACCAGGCAGCCTCTGGCGGTGGCGCGCAGCACATGCGAGAACTGCTGACACAGTTCGGAACCCTGAACGCGGAAGTCAAAGTCCTGCTGGACGATCCCAAATCGGCCATTCTGGAAATTGATCACAAGGTTCTGTCCAAGCAGCAATCCTTGTCGACCATTGAAACCGCCAATTTTGGCGTGCCACTGGGCGGCAGCTTGATCCCCTGGATCGACAAGGACCTCGGTAACGGAATGTCGCGTGAAGAATGGAAGGGTGGCGCTGAGGCCAACAAAATTCTGGGTCAAGGTGCTGCGTTTGGAACCGCCGAGACCCCGGTTGACGGTTTTTGTGTACGCGTTGGTGCGATGCGCTGCCATAGCCAGGCTTTGACCTTCAAGTTGAAAAAGAATGTTCCAACAAGTGATATCGCAGCCATGATCGCGTCCGACAATGCTTGGGTCAAAGTTGTTCCGAACAACCGCGAGGCCACCATGCATCACCTGACACCAGTTGCCGTTACGGGCACACTGGACATTCCGGTAGGGCGCATCCGAAAACTTGCCATGGGGCCGGAGTACGTCGGTGCATTCACTATTGGCGACCAGCTTTTGTGGGGAGCCGCCGAACCGCTGCGCCGCATGCTGCGCATCTTGCTAGCGAGCTGATCGTGTGTCGAATCTGTTTACCTCCAGTCAAGGCTTGCGACAACATAGAATCAGCGATTTACTAGCAGTGGCTGATTCGGAACTAAAGTCAATAGTTCCCTTAACTTGTCAATCTAAGACATTGATGTTATTGTCCTTTTGAAGATTCAAGTATGAAAAATTCGGATCCCAAAATGAGTCACCTTTTCCAGCTGCCCGACCACCGGAGTCCACAAATTGATTGCTAAGTCACATCGCTGGCAGAAAACCACCCTAGCGGCGGCGGCCACTGTTCTTTTCGGTTTCTGGGGACCGAATGCGGCAGCGCTTTCGGTCGGGCGCATCACTGTTTTGTCGGCACTTGGCGAGCCTTTGCGCGCTGACGTCGACGTTCCCGATATCAATGCAGAAGAGGCGGCTTCGATTAAGGCTTCTGTTGCCCTGCCAGAAGCATTCCGGGTCGCCGGACTGGAATACAACCCGATCATGGCGGGCCTGCAGGCCACGCTGCAAAGACGCGCCGATGGTCGCGCTTATATTCGCTTGAGTAGTGACCGTTCTGTCAACGATCCCTTCGTCGACATGATTCTCGAGGTCAACTGGGCAACCGGGCGAATCGTTCGCGACTACACGCTGCTCTTTGACCCGCCCAATTTGCGACAAACCACCCTTGCGATGCCATCCACGGCCCAGCTACCAGTCCGGCCCTCTGCCAGCAATTCAGCATCGAGCGATTTGGTCGCGCCAGCGCCCACAACAACACGACCGGCCCAATCGGGTATCGGCGTCAAGGCGCCGACTCGCCAAAAAGTGGAGCAGTCGGGAAGCGGCGTCGTTCAGGTGAACGTAAAGCCTGGCGACACCGCCAGCAAAATAGCTGCCGCGACGAAGCCGGCTAAAGTTTCCCTGGATCAAATGCTGGTGGCTTTGCTGCACACCAACCCGGCTGCGTTCACCGGTGATAACGTGAATCGCATCAAAGCTGGCGCGCTCATCAATATCCCCTCGGCAGAACAAGTGGCAACAATTTCACCGACCGAAGCTGCTCAAATTGTTGTTGCACAAAGCAGGGATTTCAATGATTTCCGGAGAAAACTTGCTGGCAGCGCCCCGACAACCGCAGTAGCGGCTGCAGACCGCAAAGTTAGTGGAAACCTACAAGCCAAGGTTGAAGACAGGAAATCCATTGCGACAGCACCCGACAAACTTACCCTATCAAAGGGTGTCGTTCAGAAGCAGGCTACCGAAAACCAGCAGGCCAGCGAGCGCAACGCCAAAGAAGCTGCCAGTAGGGCCGCCGAAATCACCAAAAACATAAGCGATCTGAGCAAATTGGGAGCAGCGTCCAGCGCAGTTGCCCCGAGTCCTGCAGCGCCCGCAGTAACGACTGTCAGCCCAGTACCTGGTGTTGTTGCGACCGCCACAATCCCTGCGACGCCGGCTGCTTTGACACCCGCCACTGCGGCAAGCGCGGCTCTCCCGCAACCCGTCGCCGCTACCGCCTCCGCACCCACTCAGCCCGCCTCGGCAGTAGTTAAGCGTCCAGTCCCTGTTCCGGCGCCGCGTGCTGAAGTCGGCCTGGTCGATGGACTGATTGAAAATCCGCTTGTACCGGCGGGCGCGATTGGCTTAATTGCCCTTTTGGCATTTTTTGGCTTCTACCGATCCAGGCAACGCAAGAATGCCTCACGGGTTGATAGCATATTCTTGGAAAGTCGCTTGCGGCCTGACTCATTTTTTGGTGCTAGTGGTGGCCAAAGTGTCGACACCAATGACAATGCTGCAGCCGGCTCATCGATGGTTTATTCAACCAGTCAACTTGACGCCGTAGACAATGTCGACCCGGTCGCTGAAGCTGATGTCTACCTGGCATATGGTCGCGATTTGCAAGCCGAGGAAATCTTGAAGGATGCGCTGCGTACCAACCCCGGGCGCATTGCCATCCATCAAAAACTGCTGGATATCTTTGCCAAGCGACTTGACAGCAATTCATTTGAAAGCATTGCCTCATCGGCATTTAAAGTCACCGGTGGCGAAGGTCCGGATTGGGTACGCATTTGTGAACTTGGCCTGAGCATCGACCCCACCAATGATTTATACCTGCCAGGTGGACGCCCCAGAAATCCGGATGGGACGCCTTCACGACCGGCTTCCCTCGATTTCATCAGCAATCTGGCAGCCAGTTCGGACAACATGGCCAAACAAGATGAAGAACCGCTTACAGCGGGGACGGTGGACCTCGACCTGGACCTCGATTTTTCGCTTGACGAACGACCAGCCAGCAGCGACGTTGAAGCGACGGCTTATGAAGGTGAGTTGGCAACAGCCCCACTCGATCTGGATTTCGGTTTGGCCACTGCGGCGTCACCCTTGGAATCCGACACAACAAGCGACACGCATGCCGATGAACTCTCTCGGCCTGGTGATGACGTCACACCAGAGGACTCAATGACGGAACCTTCTGTCGACAACGAAAACTTCAAGGCGCAAGCAGCTGCGAGTTTTGGCATGACCGCGCGGGCAATGCTGGAGCCGACTGTTCCCGATGCGTCATCGGCACCGAATTTTGGCATAACCGATATCGATGACTTCCAGTCCCAGGCTGCTGCGAGTTTTGGCATGACTACGCCGACAAGACTAGAGCCGGCTGCTCCTGAGGCGTCATCGGCCCCGAATTTTGGCATGATGGAATTTGACCTTGGTTCGCTTTCGCTTGATTTGGGAGAAACTTCGGACACCGTTCACAAATCTGTTGCGGAGGCAAACCAGGATCCGCTGAGTACCAAACTGGCGCTGGCGGAGGAGTTCAGCGCAATAGGTGATGACGACGGTGCGCGAGCACTGATACAAGAAGTCATATCGGAGGCGTCCGGCGATATGAAAGCCAAGGCGCAAAACGCGCTGAACAATCTTTGATGACATCGATACGACCTTACAGTGAGGCTGGCATTCGGCATAAGTTACAACGGACGGGCCTACCAAGGCTGGCAAAGCCAGTTGTCTGGCCAAACAGTACAGGATCAGCTTGAGGCGGCTTTGGGCAAGTTCACGGCACAAAAGGTTTCAACACTTTGTGCCGGCCGAACCGATGCTGGCGTGCATGGTTTGATGCAGGTCGTTCACTTCGACACTGAAGTCGAACGCAGCAGTTATTCCTGGATTCGTGGCGTCAATGCACTTTTGCCGCGAGACATTGCGGTGCAATGGGCACAAACGGTACCCGTGGAATTTCACTGTCGCAGCAACGCCTTGTCGCGCCGTTACGCTTATATCCTGCTGGAGTCATCGGTTCGCCCCAGCGTGGAAGCCGGGCAGGTCGGATGGATCTACAGTCGCCTGGACATGGCAGCGATGCAACAGGCAACAATGCACCTAGTGGGTCAGCATGACTTCACGTCGTTTCGCGCTTCCGCCTGCCAGGCTTTGTCGCCGGTCAAAACATTGCAGCGCATTGACATTTCACGCCGTGGCGCGTACTGGCGTTTTGACTTTGAAGCCAATTCCTTTTTGCACCACATGATCCGCAACATCATGGGCTGCTTGATTGCTGTCGGCCAGCACAAGCAAAGCCCAGACTGGGTGCGGGACGTGCTGCTGGCCCTCGACCGCGACGCGGCAGCTCCTACATTTGCACCCGACGGTCTCTATTTTCTCGGCCCCCGCTATGCGCCGCACTGGGAACTCCCGGATCGCACACCCGCCTTTGATGGATTGCCATGACATCTGCGCAACGAACGCGTATCAAGATTTGCGGTCTGACGTGTGAGGCCGATGTCAACGCCGCAGTTGCGGCTGGGGCCGACGCAGTGGGATTTGTGCTGTACGACAAAAGCCCACGCTATGTTTCACCGCAGCGCGCCGCGCAACTAGCCCGACTCCTGCCGCCGTTCGTCACGCCGGTACTGTTGTTTGTCAACGAACATGCCGCCAACATAGCAGCGGCTTGTGCCAACATTGCTGGCGCCACAGCCCAATTTCACGGCGAAGAGACGCCCGAGCAGTGCATTGTGGCCACGCAACAGGGTAACTGGCCGTTTTTGCGGGTGGCGCGCATTCCTGTGGGAGAAGCTGGGCGAAATTTTGATCTTGTAAAATACGCTCACGATTACTCTGCAGCCCAAGCCATCTTGCTCGACGCGCATGTCGAAGGCTATGGTGGCGCTGGGCAAACATTCAATTGGTCACAGCTTCCTCCAAACGTCAGCGCTCACCTCGTCTTGAGTGGTGGGCTCAACGCTGCAAACGTGGCCCGCGGCATATTGCAGCTGCGGCCAAGGTGTAAGTCGCTGGCCGTCGATGTGAGCTCGGGGGTAGAGCTGTCCGGACCCGGAAACCAGGGTATCAAGGACCCCGAAAAAATCAACCAGTTTGTCGCCGCCGTTCGAGCTGCTGACCAACAATTTGCAGAGATGACAAAAAATGTTTGAGTATCAACAACCTGACTCACGGGGTCACTTCGGGATTTATGGTGGCAGCTTTGTCTCCGAAACCCTGACGCATGCCGTCAATGAGCTCACATCAGCTTACGCCCGCTACCAGCACGACCCGGCGTTCGTTGCAGAGTTCAAAGATGAGCTTGCCCACTTCGTCGGTCGCCCGTCCCCGGTTTACCATGCCGCCCGTATGAGCCGGGAGCAAGGTGGTGCGCAGATTTTTCTCAAGCGTGAAGATCTGAACCACACCGGCGCGCACAAAATAAACAACACCATCGGACAGGCCATGCTGGCCAGCCGCATGGGCAAGCCGCGTGTCATTGCCGAAACCGGTGCCGGCCAGCACGGCGTTGCCACTGCCACCATCTGCGCCCGCTACGGCCTGGAGTGCGTGGTCTACATGGGAAGTGAAGATCTGAAACGGCAGAGCCCCAATGTTTACCGCATGAATCTCTTGGGCGCCACTGTAGTGCCGGTGGAAAGCGGCAGCAAAACGCTAAAGGACGCACTGAACGAGGCAATGCGCGACTGGGTTGCCAATGTCGACAACACCTTCTACATCATTGGCACGGTGGCGGGACCGCACCCCTACCCGATGATGGTGCGGGATTTCCAGAGCGTGATTGGCAACGAATGTCTGGTCCAAATGCCTGAAATGCTGCAGCGCCACGGCTGCAATACCGCGCAACCCGACGCAGTGGTCGCCTGCGTCGGCGGCGGCAGCAACGCCATGGGAATATTCCATCCCTACATACAACACGAAAAAACACGCCTGATAGGTGTGGAAGCGGCGGGAGAAGGCATGGATTCCGGTCGCCACTCAGCTTCCTTGCAGCGTGGCAGTCCCGGCGTGTTGCACGGCAATCGAACCTATGTGCTGCAAGACGACAATGGTCAGGTCACACAAACGCATAGCATCAGCGCCGGGCTGGACTACCCTGGTGTCGGTCCAGAGCACGCCTACCTGAAAGATATCGGTCGCGCCGAATACGTTGGTATCACTGACAGCCAAGCCCTTGATGCGTTTCATTACCTGTGCCGCACAGAGGGCATCATCCCCGCCCTTGAGTCGAGCCATGCCGTCGCCTACGCTATGAAGCTGGCCAAAACCATGCGACCCGACCAGTCAATTCTTGTCAATCTGTCGGGACGTGGCGACAAGGACATCGGCACGGTGGCCGACCTCAGTAACACCAGCTTTTATTGCCGCCCAAGTTGCCAGGGCCAGTCCGTCAAAGGTAGTCAAGCTGCTTCTGTGGCCAGGCAACGGATCATGAAAGTCGCCAAATGAGCCGTATCCCTGCCACCTTTGCCAAGTTAAAAGCGACCGGCCGCAAGGCGCTGATTCCCTATGTGACCGCCGGCTTCCCGTTTGCCGATATCACGCCCGAATTGATGCGCGCCATGGTGACGGGCGGCGCCGACGTGATTGAATTGGGTGTGCCCTTCTCTGACCCCAGTGCGGACGGTCCTGTGATTCAAAAGGCCAGCGACAAGGCACTGGCCCATGGCGTCGGCATGGTTCAGGTGCTGGACATGGTGCGAACATTTCGCGCCCAAAACTCCACTACACCAGTGGTTTTGATGGGCTATGCCAACCCGGTAGAACGCTACAACCAGAAGCGTGATTGTCACGACGGCAAGAGCGCCTTTGTAACTGATGCTGCTGAAGCTGGCGTGGACGGGGTGTTGATTGTCGATTACCCGCCGGAGGAATGCGAAGGCTTTGCTGCGGAGCTCAAAGCCCGCGGTCTGGACTTGATCTTTCTACTGGCACCCACCAGTACCGACGAGCGCATGCAACAGGTGGCTCGTGTCGCCAGCGGCTACGTCTACTACGTGTCCCTCAAGGGCGTTACGGGCGCCGCCACACTCGACACGGCGTCGGTGGCGGCCATGCTGCCACGCATTCGCCGGCACGTCAGCGTTCCGGTTGGTGTGGGTTTCGGCATCCGGGACGCCATCACCGCGCGCGCCATCGGAAAAGTAGCCGATGCGGTGGTGATTGGCAGCAAAATCATCGAGCTGATTGACGAACAGCCTAGAGAACAGGTCGCCCCGGTCGCCCAAGTGTTCCTGCGTGAAATCCGGTCTGCTTTGGATTCATAATCTAAACTGATACTTTGCGGGAAAGGCAACAGCTGCGCGATAGCCAAGCCCTTTCTGTCATCACCTCATTAAGGATTTCCCATGAGCTGGCTCGAAAAACTTCTGCCACCCAAAATTCAGCATACCGACCCAGCGGACCGGCGCAGCGTGCCGGAAGGGCTGTGGATCAAGTGTCCCAGTTGCGAAACGGTGCTCTACAAGACTGACCTGGAGCAAAACCAAAATGTTTGCCCCACTTGTACCCACCATCATCGCATCAGCGCGCGGGCGCGGCTGAATGTGTTTCTGGACAACGAAGGCCGCTTCGAGATCGGGCAGGAAGTACTACCGGTTGATGCACTCAAGTTCAAAGACAGTCGCAAATATACCGAGCGTTTGAAGGAAGCGCTGGAGAGTACCGGCGAAACAGACGCTTTGGTAGTGATGGGTGGCGCCGTGCACGGCATCGGCCTGGTGGCAGCGTGCTTTGAATTTGATTTCATGGGTGGCAGCATGGGCTCGGTGGTGGGGGAGCGCTTTGTGCGTGGAGTTCATACTGCGATAGAGCAGAAAGTTGCATTTGTATGCTTCACCTCCACTGGCGGTGCCCGCATGCAAGAGGGCCTCCTGAGTCTGATGCAGATGGCCAAAACCAATGCTTCGCTGACTCGCTTGTCCAAGAAAGGCCTGCCCTTTATCAGCGTATTGACAGATCCCACCATGGGCGGTGTGAGTGCCGGGTTTGCGTTTTTGGGTGATGTGGTGATTGCCGAACCAAAAGCCTTGATTGGTTTTGCGGGTCCCCGTGTCATTGAGTCCACCGTGCGGGTAACCCTGCCTGAAGGCTTTCAACGCGCCGAGTTTTTGCAAACCAAAGGCGCCATCGACTTGATCTGCGACCGCCGCGAACTGCGCACAACTGTAGCCAGCACGCTGGCCATGCTGCAACGCCAGCCCGCTGATGCCGTCATCTAAGCCGACTGGCGGTCAAATAATTGTCAAGGCCATGCCCTGCAAACTTCCCAGTAAAATTGACGTAATCCGCAGCAATACCAAAAACACAAGCGGCGACAGGTCAACACCGCCAACCAACGGCACCAGGCGGCGGATCGGCCTCAAAGGCGGCGCGCACAAGCGTTCAATCAAGTCTGCGATGGCCGACTGAGTCTGCACCCAGGACAGAACGGCGTAGACAATAACTAGGCCGGTAAATCCTGAAATGACGAGTTGCAGCAATTCAAAGGCGGCCAAAATGGGAGCTGCAGGTAAGACACCGTCTGCCCCCGCCAGCGTCCACAACAGTAAAAATCGCGTTAGTTCCAACAAATAGGCGGCAACCAGGCTAGCCAGATCCCAACGACTCCAAGCTGGCACCAAGCGCCGCAAAGGTAGCACTAGCCAGTCGGACAACGCAAATACAAAACCTCCCAGCGGATTGCCTGATCTGGCCGACATGGAAATGCGCTGGTACTGCATATACAGCCGCAGCAAGCAGGCGCCAGCCACCACTCCGATGGCGACTTCTAGCAGCAGTGAAACAATTTTGAAAAACATCAAATAGTGCGGGACAGACGGCAGGCAAGCCAAGCGGACAAACGCTGTTGTCAACAGTTCAATGCCAACCGGCGCCGTCCGAAGTAGATTAATTGGGAGAAAACGTCAGCGCATCATAGCGAGTCAGCGCTGACAACTTAAAATCTGATCTTTCGGCCAAGCCAGTCCGGCAACAGCCGTCCCTCAGATCCCCCAATTGCGCGCCTTATGTCTGAACTCAATACTACCCCCGCCGCCCAAGACGAGAACCAGCTGATGTTAGAGCGGCGCGAAAAGCTCAAAGCCATCCGTCAGCAGCAAGCCGATGGCAAAGGTGTTGCATTTCCCAATGATTTCAAACCTGCCGATCACGCCGCCGACCTGTTTGCAGCGCACGCTGGTCAAACGCCGGAAAGCCTGATCGAGCAGGGCGCAATCGCCAAGGTTGCCGGGCGCATGATGCTCAAGCGGGTTATGGGCAAGGCCAGCTTTGCCACCTTGCAGGACAGTAGCGGACGCATCCAGATTTACGTCAAGGGCGAGGATATTGGCGTCGACCTTTATGCCGATTTCAAGCACTGGGATCTGGGCGACATTGTGGCCGCCGAAGGCAAGGTTTTTAAAACCAAAACCGGTGAGCTATCCATCCACGCCACCAGCGTGCGCCTCTTGACCAAGAGCCTGCGCCCCATGCCCGACAAGTTTCACGGCATTAACGACCAGGAGGTGAAGTACCGCCAGCGCTATGTAGACCTGATGACCGATGAGGCCGCACGCAATCGCTTCGTGGCCCGCAGCAAAGCTGTCAGTGGCATTCGTGAGTTCATGGTGTCGCACAATTTTCTGGAAGTGGAGACGCCCATGCTGCATCCGATTCCCGGTGGTGCGAATGCCAAGCCCTTCAGCACGCACCACAATGCGCTGGACCAGCAAATGTTCTTGCGCATTGCGCCCGAGTTGTATTTGAAGCGCCTGATCGTGGGTGGCTTTGAAAGAGTTTTTGAGATCAACCGCAGCTTTCGCAATGAGGGCATCTCGGTTCGTCACAACCCCGAGTTCACCATGATGGAGTTCTACGCCGCGTATTGGGACTACCAGGACTTGATGACCTTCACCGAAGCCCTGATTCGCGACGCGGCACAGAGGGCTCTCGGCACATTACAACTGACTTACAGTGGCAGGTCGGTGGACCTGTCGCAACCTTTCGAGCGACTGACAATTCGCGAAGCAATCATCAAACATACCGAGGCCGGCGCAACACTGGAGGACAGCACCGATCTTAAAGTCGATCTTGCGCCGTGGCTTATCAACACACTGCGAAAGCTGGGCCTTACTGAGGCCAAACACAAACTCTCTACTCGTTCGCTGGCCAGCTTGCAGGTGATGTACTTTGAAGAAACAGTGGAAGAGAAATTGTGGCAGCCAACCTTCATCTGTGAACACCCGATCGAAATTTCACCACTGGCCCGGGCCAGCGATACACGACCCGGCGTGACAGAGCGCTTTGAGCTCTACATCACGGGTCGCGAATTCGGCAATGGCTTCAGCGAGTTGAACGATGCACAAGAGCAGGCAGCCCGTTTCCTGGCTCAGGTGGCAGCCAAAGAAGATGGCGACGATGAGGCCATGTACTACGACCACGATTTCATTCGGGCACTTGAATATGGCATGCCGCCCACTGGCGGCTGCGGTGTCGGACTGGACCGGCTGATGATGCTGCTGACCGACAGCGCCAGCATCCGCGATGTGATTTTGTTCCCGGCCTTGCGCCGGGAGGCATGAGTCGAATGGGTGCCTTTTAAAATTTGCGCCGGCAGAAATGACCCTTGCATCTCAGAGACCGATGAAGTACCTGCTGGGCTATTCCGCAGACACGATGAGGCAGGTCGAGCAGCTTGTCGCCAGTAACAGGCTGGGCGAGCAGCTGCTGAAAAAATACCCCGACAGCCACGGCATTCGTACCGACAAAGCCCTTTATGACTACGTGCTGGAGCTCAAGCAAAGCTACCTACGAGGTGCCGAACCCTTGGCCAAGGTAGCCTTTGACAGCAAGCTACATGTGGTCCAGCATGCATTGGGTACGCACACCACCGCGTCACGGGTACAGGGAAGTCGGCTCAAGTCGAAGCGCGAAATCCGTATCGCAGCCCTGTTCAAAGATGTGCCACCAGAGTTTCTGAAAATGATCACAGTGCACGAGTTGGCACACCTCAAGGAACGTGCTCACGAAAAGGCTTTCTACCAGCTATGCAGTTCAACTTCAGTTGCAGATCCTCGGGATTCAAACTCACCCACCTGCTCGCTTGACAGTAAAACCCTGGCTTTTCAGCATCTCCACAACGCGCTCGCAGTGATCACCCTGCACTTCAATCACACCATCTTTTACCGTACCGCCTGAGCCGCAGGCGGTCTTGAGCTGTTTGCCGAGCGCGGCCAAGGCCTGCACGTCAAGTGGCAATCCTCGTACCAAAGTCACGCCCTTGCCGGCACGACCTTTGGTTTCACGGGACACACGCACGACGCCGTCCAACACCGGCTTTGCCTTGCTGGCGCCGCACTGACAACGGCTCACCGCCTGCCGGCACATCGGGCACATGCGCCCGCCATCGGTGGAGTAGACCAGGCCACCGCTTGCAGATCTGGATTTCATGGTTGAATATGTGTTTGTGAAGTCATCGCTTATCGTATGGGATAGCACTGCCACGTGAACTTGGCACTGTTGCCCTGATTTGTCCTATGTTTTACATAGCTTCGCACGAAGATAGCACGAGGTACCCTGTGCCAAAATGCCTTTCAGACAAAGCTATCGTCAGGAACTCCTTCATGTCACAGCCCCACGTGTGGGCGGCCAAGGTCGCCGCCCTGATTCAAGGTGGCAACAGCGCGGCCGCGTTGGCCCAAATCAAGGTAGCGCCCACTGTGAAAGACCTGCAACAACTGCGTGCCATTCTGGCAAGTGCCAAGCTTCTCACAAGAAGCCCTAACGTGGATGCAGTAATCCAGGACATGATCACGGCCCTGTCGGCGCCCAGGCTGCATCGTTCTCCTTGACCGCATGCCTCTGACCCCCATTGGATGACGATCAGGGCAGCAAAGCCAGTGCATGCATATAGTCCGGTTGCACCATCAGGGCATCCCATCGCGGAGCGGGCGTTTGCGGCAGGAGCGCGCGGCGGCGCTCTTCACTGGCCTCTTGCGGCTGCCAGGCACCTTTGAGCTGTGCTTCGGTCAAGCCGTCAATCAATTCATCCACTGCCCTGCCTGCGCCTTCGCTGCTAGTGAGCGACTGATTGCACAGCAACACCATGTCACAACCCGCGTTGAGGGCCACTACAGCTGCCTGCGCGTAACTGGCTTGCTGGCCATCAATCAGACGCGCGCCCGCCATAGAGAGGTCATCGCTAAAAATGGCACCACCAAAGCCAAGCGTGCCACGCAGGATGTCACCCAACCACTTTGACGAAAAACCTGCCGGACGGGTGTCCACCTTGGGGTAGATCACATGCGCAGGCATCACGCTGCACAGCGCGGTATTGAGCCAACCATAGGGTGCGGCGTCATCCGCCAAAATAGTCTTCAGGCTACGGTTGTCCACCGGGATGTCGGTGTGGGAATCTGCTTTGACGAAGCCGTGACCCGGAAAGTGTTTGCCACAATTGGCCATACCGCTTTGCAGCAAACCATGCATCAAACTCTTGGCCAGCATGCTGACAACACGCGGGTCGCGGGCAAAGGACCTGTCACCAATCACACTGCTCTCGCCAAAATCAAGATCAAGCACCGGGGTAAAGCTTAAATCGACGCCGCAGGCACGCAACTCGACGCCAAGCACAAAGCCGCAGGCGGTGGCGGCGTTGCCGGCTCGCATGGCACCAACCCCCTCACGCGCCTTGCCGTCACGCATCCAAAGCTCGCCCAAGGCCCG
>JANXLW010000315.1 GCA_025354965.1 Betaproteobacteria bacterium | reverse complement strand
TGCAAACTTTCTTTCGGCCTCTGGCAGCGTCAGGCCACTCCATGGATGCGTTACGTTTTCCGATGACTCGATCCGAATTAAATAAAGGTCTGCGAATTCGACGTTCCAACGCTTGACATCCCGCCCACGCAAAAACGGCTTGATGATGTCCGCCGAATTGGGGTCTTGCGCTACGAGTGCATCGCGCTGTTCGCGTGTGCTGCCAACCGCGTGCGCGACCACGCGCCAGGCTTCAAATCCAGAGCCAGGAAAACAAAGCTTTCCACCTGCCAGGCTTGCACCCCACCGGTGTCTGTCAATAGGCTCATCTGCCCTGCGGCCAAGGCCGGTAGCTCGTCATTGGTGAGCTGGAACAAGAAAGCGGCGCTCTGCCAATCGGCCAGGCTGGCATGCGCAGGGTTGAGTTGCTTGCTGCCGCCCAACAGGTTTTCAACTTCTTTGGCAAACGCCTGGGGCTGCGTGGGCAGCTCCAGTGTTTTGTGGCTGGCGTAGCCCAGTTTGCCAAGCAATGCGATTGCGCCAGTGCGCAGATCGCCGGTGGCCAGGTTCAGGAGCGCGGTTTGAAGTTCGGCGCGTAGTTGCTTGTTGCTCATGCGGCGGAGGGCTCAGTCATCATCAAGCCATCCAGTCTTCAAGTTTCAAGCCGGCAATGCGTTCGAAGTGGCGTGTGTTGTGGGTCACCAGGATCAGGTTTTCAGCCAAGGCGTGGGCAGCAATCTGGACATCCATGATGCCGATGGGTTGCCCTTTGCTCATCAGCAGGGTGTGTACCTCGCCATAGATGTCGGCGGCTTGGGCAGTCCAAACCAGTGTCGGCAAAACATCAAGCAACTGGTCAATCGCCGCACGTCGCTTGTCCCGTGGGTTCATGCGAAATTGGCTGGCACGAATTTCAGCGCGTGTAGCCACCGAGATACCGACAAACTCATCGACCATGGCGGCGTGCAATCGGTCCGCCAGACTCTTGTTTTGCGGCCTCAGTGCGTAACTGATGATGTTAGTGTCCAACAGGTGGGTGATCATTTGGCGGACTTGGGCAAATCTGCAGGGCTTGGCGATTCTTGCGCCCAGTCGTCAAACGGGTTGCGCGGGTATTCGACGGGTGCGGCTTCATCGCGAAACGAAAAATCCTCAGGAAATGGGTCGTCCGCAATCATTTTGAACAGCGCTTTGAGCCGGAGTCGACGCTGAGCCTCACTGTCTTTGGGCTTGAGGGTGATTTCGCCTGTGACATCGTTTTTGGCAATCCACATTTCGTTCACGTTCACTCGAAATGCCTTGGGCAGGCGCACCGCCTGGCTGTTGCCCGTGGTGAAAATTTTGGCGGTAGCAGTCATGGGTATCTCCTTTGAAGGTAGATATGAAAACGTATCTACTTTATCACCAGCCAGGTAATCAAGTCAAAGTCTGTCGTGCTCTTCACCGCCTTGGATGCATCCATCAGTTTGCCGCCTCGGCCTGTGAAAAGATTCGCCGCGTTCTTGCGGGTGAACTGAGCCACGATGGCAGCTACGGTTTTGTCCAGCAGTGTGGAGTACGCGCTCATGTCTTGCCCGTGGCGGGTTTGCTGGTCAAACAGTTTGCACAGGTCAGCATAGGGTTCTGTCTTGCCCTGGCACAGGGTGCGGAAGATTTCCAGCACTTGCTTGGGCGCGGCAAAGTTGTAGCGCACCGCGCCGTCGGCATGGATGTAGACCAAAAAGTAGGGGCTCAACGGGTTGACGGCTTGGGTGCTGGCATCTGTGCCAGACACAGCCTTGTGTTGCTGGCGCAGGCAGTAGATGACGCCGGGCTTGACAGAGGCGTGTTCCGTGCTGGCGGAAAAACTGGGTACGACGCCATACAAACCGAAGGGCGCGTCTTGCAGTTTGGTGCGATTGGTTTCCACATAGTTGCTCAGGTCCATGCGGAAGTCGTCCAGGCTGAATTCGTTTAGCGCCACGGATTCGTTGAAGTCTTCCAGGTCCAGCACTTCGTCTTTCAGGCGCATGAGCTGCTTATCGCGGTATTTCAGGTCTTGGTGAATCAACTCTTCCAGTTCCGCATTGGTCAGCACGTTGTCTTCGTTGGTGGCAGAAATGTCCACCAGTGCCATGCGCGCCTCCACCCGGTTTTTGAGGTTGATGTATTTGTTCAGGTCGGGCGTGGGCCAAAAGTTGACGAGCTGGATGGTGTCGTTCGGGCTGCCAATACGGTCGATACGGCCAAAGCGCTGGATGATGCGCACCGGGTTCCAGTGGATGTCGTAATTGACCAGCAGGTCACAGTCTTGCAGGTTCTGGCCCTCCGAGATGCAATCGGTGGCTATCAATATGTCAATCTCACCGTCTTGCGGCATTCTGGACATCTTGGCGCGCTGCTTGGCGCGCGGGGCAAAGTTGGTCAGTATCTGGTTGAACTCTGGCGTGCCAAACGTGGAGCGGTTGGGGCGGGCACCGCCAGACACCAGCGCAATGTGGCTGCGCAGGGTGGT
>JANXLW010000299.1 GCA_025354965.1 Betaproteobacteria bacterium | reverse complement strand
TGCAAATCTTTGCGCAGGCCCATCGGCTCGCGCGCCTCGGGCATCGAAATCTCCAAGCCATATTTCTTGAACACTTCGACGAAGACGATGGCCGGTGCGTCAACGTAGCGGTCCATCGTGGTACCGGAGCAGTCCAGCATGACAAAGCCGATACTGCGCTGGGTGTTCTCGTTGTCAAATCTTTTTTGCTGAATTGCCGCATGGCGGATGTCGTCAGGGACACGGCCAAGCGCCGAAAGTCTGGATACTATGGATTCAGTCATGAAACGTCCTGTGATAAGAGGTTGCGGATTTTGCCAACGCGATTGTCGGGCATGGTGCAGCCATGAACAGATGATAATTAAAAACTGCCCGGCAAGCCTGTTAATGAAGCCGGTACCGCGGGCAGCAACCAACCTTCAAGAGAAAGCCCAAGCATGATTCTGAGCTGGCCGGTGATGGGCGCGGTGCTATTTGCTGCACTGCTGCACGCCAGTTGGAACGCGCTGGTCAAGTCCAGCAGCGACAAAGATCTGGACATGGCGCTGATCCACCTGATCGGCTCATTCATGGCGATCCCGCTGGTGGCATGGGTCGGGTTGCCGGCTGCCCAATGCTGGCCCTACCTGGCCGCCTCTGTGTTCATTCACATCGGCTACTACCTGGCGCTGACCGGCGCCTACCGGCACGGCGAACTAGGTTTGACCTATCCCCTGATGCGTGGCGTGGCGCCGCTGCTGGTGGCCTTGTCCGCCACCTTCACGCTGGGTGAGTCCTTGTCGTCACTGGCCTGGGTCGGGGTCATTGGCATCAGTGGTGGTGTGCTGGTGCTGGGCTTGAATCGGCATGCTTTCGCCGTTCCCAAGGCGCTTGGTTTTGCGCTGGCCAATGCCGTCATCATTGCCACCTACACCGTGATCGATGGCCTTGGCGTGCGCGCCTCCGGCCACGCGTTGCAATACGTGGCCACCCTGTTTATGTTGGACGGCTGGCCGTTCGCGTTGCTGATGTTTGCCACCCGCGGTCATGCCGTCGGCCGCTATGCGCGCCATCGCTGGCCGGTGGCCAGTATCGGCGCCTGTGCCTCACTGGGCTCCTATGGCATTGCCCTGTGGGCCATGACGCTGGCACCAGTGGCAACCGTGGCCGCGCTGCGCGAAACCTCGGTGCTGTTCGCGGTGCTGATGGGCAGTTGGTTTCTAAGAGAGCGTTTCACTCTGCGTCGGGCAGTGGGCGCTTGCACCATCCTGGCTGGCGTCATGGCCCTGCGCCTGGGATAGAGGCGAATGGAAGTACTTTCAGGGAGTTATTTATGAGCCTTGCGGGTCATGCACAGATCATTATTGTTGGCGGCGGCATTGTTGGCTGCTCTACTGCCTACCATCTGGCAAAGGCCGGCAAGACCGACGTTCTGTTGCTGGAGCAGGGCAAGCTCACCAGCGGCACCACCTGGCACGCCGCCGGACTGGTGGGGCAGATGCGCCCAAACCGCAATATGACGCAGATGAGCAAATATGGCATCGAGTTGTATGCCTCGCTGCAAGCCGAGACCGGTTTGGCGACCGGCTGGAAGCAGTGCGGCAGCGTTAACGTGGCGCGTACACCCGAACGCATGCAGGTACTCAGGAAACAGACCGCCATGGCCAACAGCTTTGGCGTCGAGTGTCACCTCATCACACCGGCCGAAGCGGGTGAGCTGTACCCCATCATGCGCACCGACGATTTGCAGGGCGCCATCTGGCTGCCCGGCGACGGTAAAGCCAATCCGGCTGACCTGTGCATGACGCTGGCCAAGGGCGCGCGCAACCGTGGCGTGAAGATGGTTGAAGGTGTTGAGGTGACGGGCGTCATCACCGAGCACGGCAGAGCCGTCGGCGTCAATACCACGCAGGGCGACGTGCGCTGTGAGGTGCTGGTCAATTGCGCCGGCCAGTGGGCGCGCCAGTTTGGTCGTCTGGCCGGCGTCAATGTGCCGCTCTATTCGGCCGAACATTTCTACATCGTGACCGGCAAGATTGACGGCGTGCACCCGATGTTGCCGGTGATGCGCGACCCGGATGGCTTTATTTATTACAAAGAAGAAGTCGGTGGCCTGGTGATGGGCGGCTTTGAGCCAAAAGCCAAACCATGGAAGATGGACCCGATACCAAGCACCTTTCAGTTCGAGTTGCTGGACGAAGACTGGGATCAGTTCGAACCCTTGATGACCAACGCGATGCATCGCACGCCGTGCCTGGAAACAGCCGAGATCAAGATGCTGCTCAACGGGCCGGAAAGTTTCACGCCCGACGGCAATTTCATCCTTGGCGAAGCGCCTGAACTGCGCAATTATTTTGTCTGCGCCGGTTTCAATTCGGCCGGTATTGCCAACAGCGGCGGCGCCGGGCGGTTGATGGCCGAGTGGATTGTTGGCGGTGAACCCAGCACCGATCTATGGGATGTCGACATTCGCCGTTTCGGTGCTTTCACCGGCAATCGCAAGGCGCTGTCCGAACGCACCGGCGAGACGCTGGGCCTGCACTACGCCATGCGCTGGCCTAGACAAGAACTGGAGACGGCACGGCCATTGCGGACCTCGCCGCTATACGACTTGCTGGCTGCCAAAAGGGCTGAGTTCGGAGCCAAAAATGGCTGGGAACGCGTGAATTATTTTCGCCCCACTGGTCAGGTACGACCGGAATACACACTTGGCAAACCTGGCTGGCTGCCGTGGGTCATTGAAGAACAGCGCGCCACCCGCGAGGCGGTGGCTTTGTATGACCAGACCTCATTCTCCAAACTGCTGTTGCAGGGGCCTGATGCATTGGCTGTGTTACAACGGTTGTGCGCCAACGAGATCGACGTGTCGGCGAACAAAATGGTCTACACCGCCATGCTCAACGAGCGCGCTGGCTTCGAGAGTGATTTAACCATCATCCGCCAGCCACCCAACAGCATGGGCGAGTGTTTTTTGATTGTCACCGGCTCAGCGCAAGCGGTACGTGATTTCGACTGGATTGCACGGCATATTGACCGCCATGAGCATGCGGTGTTGACCGATGTGTCTGCGCTGTATTGCGTGTTGTCTGTCATGGGACCGAATGCGCGCGCGTTACTGGCACGCGTCAGCCCGGATGATCTTTCTGCTGAGGGACTGAAATTCTCCTGGACCAGGATGATCGATCTGGGTTTTGCCCGCGTGCGCGTCGCGCGCATGAGTTATGTCGGTGGACCCGGCTTTGAGTTGTATGTGCCGGTGGAGATGGCGCGCCACGTTTATCTGGCACTGACGGCGGCCGGCGCCGATCTGGGGCTGCGTGATGCCGGTTACTTCGCGCTGGACGCGCTGCGCATTGAGCAGGGCCGCCGGGCCTGGGGCGCCGAGCTGGGACCGGACGAGACGCCGTGGGAAGCGGGCCTGGGCTACGCCGTCAGGCTCGACAAGCCGACCGACTTTATTGGCAAAGCTGCGTTGCTGCTTGCCAAAGACCTGCCGCTGCGAAAGAAGCTTGTGACGCTGGTGTTTGATTCACCCGCAGACTACGCATGGGGTGGTGAAGCGATTGTTTTACAGGATGCGTCGGTGGGCGAGATTTCGTCCGTCGGCTGGAGCCCGCGCGCCGGCGCCTGCGTGGCATTGGGCTATGTGCGCGGCGCCGGCGCCCATCAGACCCATGACGGCACAGTCGCGGCGATAGAGTTGTGGGGGGAGCGCGTCCCGGTGCGCTTGTACGACCGTTGGCCGGCCTCGCATTAACCGTCTTTCAGATTCAGCGCCAGTTCATAAAGGGTGTTGCGTGCTTCTCCGGTGATCTCGGCGGCCAGTTTGACGGCGGTCTTGAGCGGAAGCTGGGCCAATAGCAACTTCAAAACGCGGCTGTCCGGCCCGACCGGTGCCTGCGTTTGCGCCGGGTGCAGCACCAGCACAAATTCTCCGCGCAGGCGGTTGGCGTCTTGCGACAACCAGGCCGGCAGGCCTTCAGCGTTGACGGTGGCGATTTCCTCAAACTGTTTGGTCAACTCACGACCGATGGTGACCGCACGGGTCCCCAACGCAGCCAGCGCTCGGGCCAGCGCTTCAATGCGGTGCGGCGCTTCGAGCATGACCACGGCCCGCGCTTCATTGACCAACGTCTCGACGGCCACGGCACGTTCGCTGGATTTGGAGGGCAGAAAGCCAATGAAAATAAAGGCACCATGCTGCGTGCCCTCCTGCGCAAGGCCTGCCACGCTGAGCACGGCGGTCACGCTGCTGGCACCTGGCAGCGGAATCACCGGCAAGGAAGCCATACGCACTGCTGCCACCAGGCGTGCGCCGGGGTCGCTGACGGCCGGCGTGCCGGCATCGCTGACGTATGCCAGGCGCTGACCCTGGCGCAACCGGTCAATAACGGACTGTGCCGCCTCGGCCTCGTTATGCTGGTGCACACTTAGTAGCTGCACTGCTGACTTGTCAATGCCGTAGGCACGCAGCAACGCCTGCGTGTGTCGCGTGTCTTCGCAGGCAATGGCGTCCGCCAATCCGAGCACGTGCAAGGCACGCAGCGTGATGTCGGCCAGGTTGCCGATAGGGGTGGCCACCACATACAGCGCACCGGGCGGATAATTCTGCCCACCCGCCACCTCCAGCGCGGCACGCAAGGCAGATGCATAAGTAGCAGTCAATGGGTTCCCCTCAAATCAAGTCCAAGGTCGGCACGACCAAGCAGAAAGGCGATGCCGCTGAAGACGCCGCGCTGCACTACTTGCAACAAGCTGGGCTGCGCCTTTTGCAGCGCAATTATCGGACGCCCGGGCGCGGTGGCGGAGAAATAGATCTGATCATGCGTGCAGCGGACGGCACCACGGTGTTCGTCGAAGTACGCCAGCGCAACAGTGCCAGCCACGGCGGGGCGGCGGCCAGTGTCAGCGCCTTGAAGCAGCGGCGCATTATTTTTGCGGCGCGCCATTACCTGATGCGCTTGCGCCAGCCACCGCCTTGCCGCTTTGACGTGGTGCTGCTGGAACCAGGCAGCATCGGGTGGCTGCAGGGGGCTTTTGATGCCAGTTAAGCGCAGCCTAAGAATGGGCCGGGTATCATGGTGCCATGCTTGAGCAACGTATTGAACAACACTTTATCGACAGCGCCGACCTGAAATACCAGGCGGCGCAGATTCTGAGCAAACCGATTGCTGCTGCGGTGCAGGCGATGCTGAGCTGCGTGACCAGCGGTGGCAAAGTACTGGCCTGTGGCAATGGCGGTTCGGCCGCCGATGCACAGCACTTTTCTGCCGAGTTTGTCGGACGCTATGAGCGCGAGCGCCCAGAGCTGGCGGCCATCGCGCTGACCACCGACAGCTCCATCATCACGGCGCTTGCCAACGACTACGACTTCAGCGTCATATTTTCGCGCCAGGTGCGTGCCTTGGGACAACCGGGCGACGTGCTATTGGCAATTTCAACCAGTGGCAATTCAGCCAACGTGCTGGCCGCCATTGAAGCCGCCCACGAACGCGAGATGGTGGTGGTGGGATTGAGCGGGCACGGTGGCGGCAAGATGAGCCACGCCCTGCGCGATACCGACGTGCATATTTGTGTGCCCCATGACCGCACAGCGCGCATTCAGGAGGTCCATATCCTGGCCCTGCACTGCATTTGCGATGCTGTCGACGCCCAGTTACTCGGAGACCAGGAAACCCCAACATGAAATTTTCAATGCAAAAAATCGTCGCCATCCTGACACTGACC
>JANXLW010000296.1 GCA_025354965.1 Betaproteobacteria bacterium | reverse complement strand
TGAGTCCGGTGGCAATGCAGCGTCGGGGTTAGAGGGTTTTGTCGCGTTCACTGTCAGGGATTGTAGAGAGACGAGGGCGGTAACTGGGGAAAAACTCCCAGGCCTTGACCCAAGCCGCAAGTGCGCCGGCCACGCTGTCTGTGCAGGCTGGTAGCCCCAACACACTAGCGGCGCTATTGAGGGCGGTCAGTGGGTCGCTGCCATCAATCGCTTGCGCGCCGTTCTGTTTGGACAACTTCTCCTGGTTGGTGCCCAGTACCAGCGGCGTATGCAGATAGCGTGGTGTCGGCAGACCCAGGTATCGTTGCAGCAGGATTTGTCGTGCCGTGTTATCGCTCAGATCTTCTCCGCGTACCACGTCGGTGACGCCTTGCGCCGCATCATCCACCACCACTGCCAACTGGTAGCTAAAGCAGTCATCGGCGCGCTTGAGTACAAAGTCGCCAACCTCGGTTTCGACGTTCTGCTGCTGGGTACCCAGGCGCCGGTCTGTCCACTGAATTACTGGTATGGCGTCAGTGCGCAGCCGCCAGGCTTGCCGGATACCACTGGTTTTGTCAGCTTCGTCAGCCAGATTGAAAAAGCCACTGCGGCAGGTGCCTGGATAAATGAGTTCAATGTTGCGTGACCGAGTTTGCCCACGGTCATTCAGCGCGGCTTCAATGTCTTTTCGTGAACAGATGCAGGGGTAGCTGAGTCCGCGCTTTGCAAGCAGATCAAGCGCCTGCTGGTAAAGCTCGCTGCGCGGCGATTGCCAAACCGGTGGCGCGTCTGCCTGCAGACCACACCGGGTGAGTTGCTGCAGAATGATGCGGTCCATACCCGGTACGCAGCGCACGGTGTCCACATCTTCCATGCGAACCAGCCACTGGCCGCCATGGGCTCTGGTATCCAGCCAACTGGCCAGGGCGGCGACCAGCGAGCCAGCGTGCAGCGGCCCGGTCGGGGACGGGGCGAATCTTCCAACGTAGCCGGTCATGCAACGGTAAGTGCCAGCTCCAGGCCAGAGATAAAGGCGTCTTCCACCCGGTGCCCCAGACACCAGTCGCCGCACACGCCAAGGCCGGTGGTGGCATCCCACAGATGCGATTTTCCCAAGGGTCGGGTGGTCTGCGCATAGCGCCAGCGCCGGCTGTCCACATGGGCCGGTTCGGCCCGGATGCCGGTGACTTCGGAGAAGGCCTTGAGCAACTTGGCCTGCACCCGTTTGGCATCGTCTTCCAGGTGTTCTTGCGACCAGGCCGCGCTGGCCTGCACGGTCCAGCGCTCCACCGCACCGCGCCCCGGCTTGCTTGATTCGCGCGCCAGCCAGGCGATGCGGTGGTGTGTGCTGCGGGCGGCGTTCCACTGCGGTCCCAGGGTGGACAAACCCGGCTGCATGGCTTGTGGAAACGCCAGCATCAGGGTCCAGCAGGGTGCCACCTGCACCATGTCGAGTTGTTGCGCCAGGTGGTCAGCTTTTTGCGAAGTATTCAATAGCAAACGCGCCTGTTCGGCGGGGATGGCCAGCAGCACCGCGTCAAAACCCGAATACACATGTTGTGCGCCAGCAAGCCCCTGGGTGTGAAGCTGCCACAGGTGCGGGTTGAGGGCGTCGCGATCCAGCCGCATCACGCGTGTTTCGAGTTCGACCTGGTGTGCCTCCATCAGTGGTTGCGCCCAGCGCCCAACCAGCGCGTTCATGGCCGGAATCGGCACCCAGTGGGCTTCCTGTGCCGGCAGACCGGCAGCGGCAATCTGGCCATGCTCATTGAGTACCCGCACCGTGTTGGCACTCCAGGGTTTGCACAAGCCCGGCACGGTTTGCAAGGTCCGCACAAAGCGCTGGTCGCGCGCGGTGAAATACTGGGCGCCGTGGTCAAAAGTACCAAATGCACTCTGGCGTGTGGCCATACGCCCGCCAAAGCCCCGGCTTTTTTCAAACACGCTCACCCGGTGGCCGGCTTGTACCAGGGTGCGGGCGCAGGCGATGCCCGCCATACCGGCGCCGATGATGGCGATATGTCTGGATTGAGGGTCTGAATTGGCTTTGATTCTGGACGTGGAAGTGGTCATGGCCGGCAGCTCCAAATGTTGTTGTATGTGTTGCACTTTACACGCCTCGGTGACGCTCCAGCAAAGCAGCCCGGGTAGTTGGGCTTTCCAGCTGGTTCAGCCACCACTGCAGGGCGCGGCCCTGACCTGACTTGGTGACACTTCGCCAAGCGTAGTTGACTCGCACAATGCGTTGTGGCCGGTCCATTCGTTTCACCACCAGGCGACCGGTTTCAATGTAGGCACGGGCCATGCATTCAGGCAGGAAGCCACTGCCCAGGCCACGCAGTTGCGCGTCCAGCTTATCATTCATGTTCGCCACGGTAAAAACGTCCTGCCCGCCCAGCAAGCCGGAAGTAACACCGTCGCCACGGGTAACGGTATCGGCCACTGCCACGGCCCGATGCTGGCGTATCACTTCATCCTTCAGTGGTTCGACTGCGCTGGCCAGCGGGTGATGGGGTGCCAGTGCGTAGACAAAACTTACATCGCCCAGCGGCTTGCCATGAATACCGGCGTTGGTGCTTGACTCGGCAACGCCTAGTGCCAGATCGGCCCGGCCCGAAACCACCGCAGCCAGCGTTCCAGAAAGGGTTTCATCAAGCAGCTTGATGCGGGTCGGTGGGTCCAGGGTAAAAAAGTTCTCGCACAGTTCCATGACGGTGACTTTGGAGATGATGCTGTCCACCGCAATCGTCAGTTGCGGCTCCCAGCCGGTAGCGACACGCTTGACGCGGTTTGCCACTGCATCAATTTCCGCCAGCAGACGCCCACCTTCGCGCAGCAGTTCAGCGCCAGCTTCGGTCAGGCGGGCCTGACGCGAGCTGCGATCAAACAGCAGAACGTCCAGTGCATCTTCAATCTGGCGCACCCGGTAGGTCAGCGCGCTGGGCACCAGACCCAGTTCACGGGCCGCCGCGGCAAAGCTGCCACAGCCTGCAATGGTCTGCAGCATGGCCAGGGCGTCGGGTGTCAAAACATCGCGGGCGGTTTGCAATTTATTCTCCGTGCATTCGAATATTTTGAATGATGCCATCAAATCGCGTGGACTGCCGCGGCAACGGATGAATCTAAAGTTCAGGCCTTAATAGGAGCATTTGTCATGTTGACAGTTCGCAAATCCAAAGAACGGGGTTATGCCGATCACGGCTGGCTGAAGTCGTATCACAGTTTTTCGTTTGCCGGCTACTACGACCCACTGCACATGGGCTGGGGCAACCTGCGCGTCATCAACGAAGACTGGATTGACGCTGGCAAGGGCTTTGGTACCCATGGGCATCGCGATATGGAGATCGTTACCTATGTTTTGAATGGCTCTTTGGCACACAAGGACAGCATGGGCAACGTCAAGGCTATTCCGCCGGGCGATGTGCAGCGCATGAGCGCCGGTACCGGCGTGCAGCACAGCGAGTTCAACCATGCACCCAATGAAACCACCCATTTGCTGCAAATCTGGATTGAACCCAATGTGACAGGCATTCAACCCAGTTACGAGCAAAAGACTTTTACCGCGACCGAAAAGACTGGAAATTTGCGCCTGGTCGCCGCACCTGATGGTGCCGACGGCTCGGTCACGATTCATGCCGATGCGCGTCTGTATGCCGCTTTGCTGGATGGCGAACAAAGTGTTGATCTGGTGCTGAATGCAACGCGCAAGAGTTATGTCCACCTGGTGCGCGGACAACTGAGTGTTAACGGCGTCGCGCTGGGTACCGGCGACGCAGCATTGTTGGAAGGCGAAAGCCTCATTCATTTGGCTGAAGGAAAGGGCGCTGAAGTTTTAGTGTTCGATCTGCAAAGCTGATTTCATTTTTCATTGTTTCAATTGTCAGGAGTTTTTATGTTGGCCAAGCTACAAAATCCACTTGCTCTCGCCGCCCGCTTGCTGATGGCGATACTTTTCCTGCCTTCGGGCATTGGCAAGATTGCAGGTTTTGCTGGCACCGCAGGCTATATTGGCGCGGTCGGTTTGCCTTTCCCCGAGTTGGGTGCGGCGCTTGCCATCGCGGTGGAGGCAGGCGGCGCACTGGCTCTGATAGCCGGATTTCAGACCCGCTGGGTGGCGCTCATCATGGCTGTATTCACGGTAGTTGCAGGCTTGTTCTTCCACAAATATTGGGCTGCTGCGCCGGACCAGGTCATGATGCAGCAAATCATGTTCTTCAAGAATGTTGCCATCGCGGGTGGCTTGTTGATGATGACAGCCTTCGGTGCCGGCGCGTGGAGTCTTGACGGCCGCCGTGACGCCTGATTTCGTAACTTTTTTCTATCAAAGGCCCCTGGTGCGGGCCACTTTTCTCAACCAACGCAAGGAGATTTTCAATGGCAAAAGTAGCAGTCGTTTTTCATTCGGGTTACGGTCACACACTGCGCATGGCGCAAGCTGTCGCTGAAGGTGCAGGCGCAGAGCTGGTAGCGATTGATGCCGAAGGAAACTTGTCGGATGCGGCATGGGCAACACTTGGCGCTGCCGACGCCATCATCATGGGTTCGCCAACTTACATGGGCTCCGTAAGCTGGCAGTTCAAAAAGTTTGCTGACGCCTCCAGCAAGCCCTGGTTTAGCCAGGCCTGGAAGGACAAGGTTTTTGCAGGGTTCACCAACAGTGCCACCATGAACGGTGACAAACTGTCTACATTGCACTACCTGTTCACCCTGGCAATGCAGCACAGTGGCATCTGGGTTGGCACCGGGATGTTGCCCAGCAACAGCAAGGCGGCCCAGCGCAATGACATCAATTACGTTGGTTCGTCCAGCGGCGCCATGGCGCAGTCGCCGTCCGATTCTTCGCCGGCCGAAATGCTACAAGGTGACCTGAACACGGCCAAACTGTTTGGCAAACGGGTCGCAGAGGTTGCCACCCAGTGGCGTGGCTGATCGACTGACTTTTCGATGGGCGCATTAGCGGTCAGACCTTTTTGGCCGCCAGATCGGCGTCAAGCGTGAACCGTTCGTCGAATACGAAGCAATCGCCCTGGTAGTGGGCTGCGCCGGCATCCTCAAAGTATTTGAGGATGCCGCCCTCCAGTTGGTACACATCCTGCAGTCCGGCATCGCGCATCAAAATCGCCGCTTTCTCGCATCGAATGCCGCCGGTGCAAAAACTAACGACAGTTTTTCCCTGTAGCTCGGACTTATGCTCAAGCAGCGCCTTGGGAAAGTCGCTGAACTTGCTGATACCCCAATGGATCGCACCCCGGAAGGTTCCGTGCGCCACCTCGAAAGCGTTGCGCGTGTCGAGTGTGACGACCGGTCTGCCGAAGTCATCTGTCCCCTGATCCAGCCAGCGCTTGACCGTTTGTGCGTCCACTGCCGGCGCCCGCCCTGCCTCGGGCCGAATCGTCGGGTGGTTCATGCGGATGATCTCAGTCTTGAGTTTGGCCCGTATTTTTTTGAAGGGTTGATGGCTTGACCAACTCTCTTTGGGTACCAGATCTGCAAAACGTTGGTCCGTCTGCAGTTGGGCGAAGAATTCCCTAACGCCAGTGTCACTTCCAGCAAGAAATAGATTGATGCCTTCTTCAGCCAGCAATATAGTGCCTTTGAGCTGAAGTTTCGTTGCGCGTTCAAGCAAAATAGGGCGCAGCGCAGCGAAGTCTGTCAGAGTGACGAATTTGTAGGCAGAAATATTGAGGATCGCTTTCAAGTCCGAATTTTAGAGGACGGGGTGCGCGCCACCCGGGAAGTTTTGGCCGACAAGGCAGAATTCGAATAAGGGAGAAATGAGTTGTCGGAGTCATCGATGAAATATTGGGTTTGCCTGATCAGCCTGCTGGCATGGTTCAGAATTTCTGCCGCACAAGTACCGTTGGTCATGTCCGAGGATGACTTTCTGGCTGACATGCCGATCGTGCTGTCGGTGTCACGTCTGCCGCAGCGACTTGATGACACACCGGGTGCCGTCACCATCATTGATAGCGACATGATCCGATTGTCCGGAGCGCGTGATGTGGCTGACCTGCTGCGTCTGGTACCGGGCTTTCAGACCAGCACGTCATTTGAAAGAATTGCACCGACTGCAAGTTACCACGGTGGTTTTGGTAGTTTGTCCAATCGCATGCAGGTTCTCATCGACGGTCGATCTGTCTATTCACCGTATTTCGTCGGCAGCGTTGAATCCGGTTTGCAGTCGGTGTCGCTGGCGGACATTGATCGCATCGAGGTGTTGCGTGGCTCCAATTCCGCTGCCTATGGTGCACGCGCTTTTCTCGGAGTAATCAATATTGTCACTCGTGATCCGGCCGATACCCTGGGTCTGCAGGCCAGCCTGGCTGGCGGGGAAAATGGCATTCGCGACAGAATGGCGCGTGTCGGTTGGGGCCAGGCGGACGCCAACTTTCGCCTGACGGCGGAGCGCCGGGCTGACGATGGGCTGATCGGCTCCAACGGACACAACCAAATCAGTCGGGTCAACCTTCGCGTCGACCTGCGTTCTGGTGCCAGGGATGAAGTTCAGTTGCGAGCGGGCAAGCTGGCGATAGACGCGGGCAAGGGTAGTGCCGGTAACATTGACGATGCAGAGCGCGAGACCTTGTTCGGCTCTGCTTTCGCACAACTGGATTGGCGGCGCAGCTTGGGTGTCGACGAAGACCTGGCGTTCAGTCTGTCCCACTCACAGGAGTCTTACCGCGATAACTACCCCTATTCACTGATCCCGCTGGGCATCAATGACAGTATTGATATAAGTGCAGACGGTCGCGCCAGCCACGACACACTGTTATTGCAGCACACGTTTCGCCGAGGCTCCGCATTGCGCGTGGTTTGGGGTGGTGAATTGCGGCGTGAACAGGTCACATCCAAAGCCATTTACAACACTGAAGCGGCCTTGATGACCGACTTTACCCGCCTGTTCGCCAATGCCGAATGGGGACTTGCCAGCGAACTGGTTTTCAATGCCGGGGCAATGGCTGAACACAGCAGCGTAAGTGGCGACAGTTTCGCGCCCCGGTTGATGCTGAACTGGCACTTTGCCGAAGGGCAAACAGTGCGGGGTGGTGTGTCCAGGGCGTTTCGTCCGCCAAGTACGTTTGAGCAATTCGGTGATGTCCGCTATAGCTACAAGGACGTGCCGCTAATCGCCACAACGCTGGCACGCGGCAATATTCAGGCGGAAGGCATTCTTGTGCAAGAGTACGGCTATCTAGGCGATTTCCCCAAGCATGGAGTTAGCCTTGACGTACGTGTTTTTAACGAGCAAATCAGTGGTTTCATCGTGCATCAACGGTATGCTTTGCCAGCCGGTACCACCTTGTTGTCCTCCTATCCGTGGGACTACTTTAATGGCCAGGATTTTTCCATTCGTGGCCTTGAATATCAGGCCAAGTGGCGACCCTGGCCGAGTGCGCAGCTAACCTTCAACCAGGCCTACGCGCGTATCAGTTCGGCCGATCCGGGTGACGCACTGGCAGCGCCCAGGCTGGCCAGTTCGATGACTTATTTTCAAAAACTACCCGGCGGTCTGGATCTGAGTCTCATGTATCAGGACAACAGCACGGCGACCCTGCAGGGTGCCAGCGGCGCTAGCGGAGGCCAGGTAGCAATGACTCGCGCCGATCTGCGTCTGGCCTGGCCGCTGCGCGTAGGCGCCAGTCGGGGCGAAGTCGCGCTGGTGGTGCAGAACCTGGGTTCGCCGTACGCTGATTTTGCGCCAACCTTTCAGTTTCAACGCCGGGCATTTGTGACCCTGCGGCTGGAAAACTGAACTGCGTTGTATGGTGGCACGCCTGCGTTTGTTGATCTGCGGCGTCTTGCTTGGTGTTTTTGGCGCAGCAGCGGTTCAGGCAACGACGGTCGTCATCGTCGTTGGTGAGCGCACTACCGCCTATTCCGAGGCGGCTCAGGCCTTGGTTGACGAACTTGAAAGGGGTGGCTTGGCACCGCTTGAGATCCTGCAGGTCACGGTTGCGGAGTTGTCTGCCGCCGGTCCTTTGGCACCCAGATTGTTCGTGGGTCTTGGCACCGAGGCAGCGAATGCTTTGGCCAAAGCAGCGCCGACAGCGCCGACACTGTGCGCACTGCTGCCGCGCCACAATTTTGAACTGGCGCTGCTGAACAGCGGCCGCAGGTCGTCCTCGCAGTTGTCTGCGTTGTATCTTGATCAACCGCTGAGTCGTCAGCTGGAACTGATCCATTTGGCTTTGCCAAAGGCACGTCATATCGGGGTATTGTGGGGCCCGGATTCGCAGCTCCAAGCTTCAGCATTGAAGTTGCAACTGCAAGCCAAAGGTCTGGATCTGATTGAGGCCAGTGTCGAACGCAATGAATTGTTATTCCCTGGCCTCAGGCGAGTCGTGGAAGATGCAGATGTGCTGTTGGCTATGCCTGACCCATTGGTTTACAACAGCCACAGCATTCAGAATATTTTGTTGACATCGTTTCGGGCCAAAGTGCCGATGGTGGCATTCTCATCTGCCTATGTGCGCGCCGGTGCACTGCTGGCCTTGTATGTGACGCCGACTCAGGTTGGTCTGCAGACCGCGACCATTGCGCGCGGTGTACTGCAGGGCAAAGCGTTGTCGGCGACGCCACTGTACTCGCAGGACTTCAGCGTCTCCGTGAATGAACACGTGGCCCATTCGCTGGGGTTGTCACTGGATGCGGATACCTTGCATGAGCAGTTGCGACGTCGGGAGGGTGCACCATGAAGATGGGAGATATCCTGGGCAATATCCGCACCCGCATGCTGCTGGTCGCCTGGTTGCCGGTGACATTGATTGCCATTTCCCTGGCAGGCGTTTTTCTGATCGCCCGGGTCGGTGACAACGACCAAGCGAATAGTCAACGAGCCAGGTCTTTGGCGCGCCAGTTGGCAGCGGCCAGTGAATATGGTCTGTTTTCTGTCAATGTCGCTCAACTGCAGACCATTGTGCGCGGTGCGTTGCGCGAGACAGACGTCCAGTCGGTGGCAATCCTGGATGCTCAGGGCAACCGGTTGGCCAGCGCTGGCAAACCCACTTACCAGACTTCTCCAATATTGAGTGGGCACGAGAGCGTCACTGTTGATCCAGTAACCGGCTTTAATTTGTTGTTGCAACCGGTCACGGCCAGTGAAGTCAAGCTCGACAGTCTGTTTGAACCAAAGTCGTTGGAAGCGGCCCAGGCGCAACCGCTGCTGGGTTATGTGCTGATTGAGTTTTCACGTGAGACCGTGCTTCGGCACGAACGTGAAATGATGTGGGCTGGTGCCGCTATCACTCTGAGTGGCTTGCTGTTTGGCGGTCTGTTGGCGCTGCGTCTTGGGCGGGCCGTTCTGCGCCCCATCTTGCGTGTTTCCGACATGGTTGAACGGATCGGAAGGGGACAGTTGTCGGTGCGTATTGAGGTGCTGGCGGATGACCCGCTGTACGATCTACAGCAAGGTCTCAACCAGATGGCCGAAAGGCTGGCATCAGGTCGGGACGAAATGGAGCAACGCATATTACTGGCAACACTCGCATTGCGCGAAAAAAAGGAAGAGGCCGAGGCGGCGACGTTGGCAAAGTCACGCTTTTTGGCGGCAGCCAGCCATGACCTGCGGCAACCCACTCATGCGCTGGGTATGTTTGTTGCGCGACTGGGGCAACTGCCACACGATGAAGAGACCGGGCGTTTGCTTGGTAGCCTGGAAAGTGCGGTGCAGGCAATGCAGGACTTGCTGGACGGCCTGCTTGACGTTTCCCGGCTGGACGCCATGGCAGTGCAGGTGCAATTGAGACCTTTTGCGCTGGCCGATATCTTCGAACAGGTGCGCTCCGAACTGGCACTGGAAGCGGGCGAAAAAGGTCTTCGTTTGCGCATCCGGTCGACTGAGGTAGGTGTACTTAGCGACCCGCATTTGTTGCATAGAATTTTGTTGAATCTGGTGGCCAATGGCGTGCGGTACACGCGACATGGCGGGGTGTTGCTGGCCTGCCGGGTGGCGGCGGACGCCCGCTATGCTCGCATAGAGGTTTGGGACAGCGGTATCGGTATTGCGCCAGAGCATCACCAGGCCATCTTTAAGGAGTTTTACCAGGTCGGCAACACGGAGCGCGATCGTGGTAAAGGCCTGGGGCTAGGACTCAATATTGTCGAACGTACCGCACGGTTGTTGGGGCATCAATTGCAACTGTGTTCTCGCCCCGGAGTTGGCACCCGATTCAGCATAAAAGTGCCGCTGGCTCCGATCGGCGCCAGCCAGGACCGGCGAAGTGCGTCTCAGGCCAACGCACCAGACGACCTTGCAGACCTGGTCATCCTGGTGATAGAAGACGATGCGATGGCGCGTGACGGACTGGTGAGTTTGCTCCAGTCCTGGGGCAGCGTCGTGATCGAATCCGAAGGTCTGGCAACGGCGCAGCAGCGGCTTGGATGCGGGCTCAGACCTGACCTGATCATCAGTGACTATCGCTTGCGAGGTGGTGAAAATGGCATTGACACGGTACACCGGTTGCGTGCTGCTGCTGGTCGGTCCATTCCAGCCTGCCTGATGAGTGGCGATACGGATCCGGGCTTGATGCAGGCGGCCAGGGATGCGGCTTTAACTTTGTTGCACAAGCCAGTGCGCCCGGCAAAATTGCGCAGTCTGGTGCGACGTTTGGTGTCGCAGGGTCAATCCGATGTCGGACCCTTGACGTAGCCGTGGCGGCTGGCTGCCAGAACAGCCTGGACG
>JANXLW010000264.1 GCA_025354965.1 Betaproteobacteria bacterium | reverse complement strand
ACCACCGACGTTCGCCGCCGAGGGCAATGCAGTGGGTGGCGTAGCAAAATAAAGGAGGAGGCCGCAGGCCGGGGGACATTTGCGCAGCCATCCACTGCGGCGTCCTCGGCCCACGCTTGACGCAGTCGCAATTTTTCAAATCAGGACAATGCGTTTGAAATGCTGGTGCTAAACGGTCACAAAATCGATAAAACCGCGCTCTACATTGGTAGCCACCAGCTTGACCTGAACCTTGTCGCCCACCTTGAGGCCATTCGCACCACTCGCCAGCTTGCCCTCGGCCGGTGGTGAGAACACCCGGACCCATACGCCACGCTCGGAGCTGCCGGTCACAACGGCGTCAAAGCGCTGGCCGACGCGCGACTCCAGCAGCAACGCGGCTTCCGATTTGCGCATCTGCCGCTCCACCTTCTGGGCCGCATCTTCCTGCCGCGTGCAGTGCTGGGCCAGCTCGCCCAGCTCGGTAGTGGAGTAAGGTGGCGGCTGATCCAGCAGCGCGGCCTTGACCAGCCTCGACGTAATCAGGTCGGGAAAGCGCCGGTTCGGTGCGGTCGAGTGGGTGTAGTCGCGAACCGCCAGGCCAAAGTGGCCGATCGGCGGGCCGCCGGGCGTCTCCACCACGTACTCGCCGCGGCCCATGAGCTTGACGATGACCAGCGACAGATCAGGAAAGCGCAGCGGGTCAGCCTGATGGCGCTTCGCCAGAAAGGCTTCGAGTGCCTTGGAGTCGGGCTCGGGTGGCAGCGCTTCACCGTATTCCTTGGCCACCGCCACGATGCGCAGCCAGCGCTCGGGCGAACGCACTACGCGCCGCAGCGAGGCATCGCCACGGGCGGCCAGATAACGTGCGGTGCAGCCGTTGGTAACGATCATCACCTCCTCGATCAGCTGACGGGCGCGGTTTTGCGCTTGCTGGCGGATGTCAACCACCTGCTCACCATCAAACACGGCGCGCGGCTGGAAGGTCACGAATTCCAGCGAACCCGCGGCACGGCGACGCACCCGCAAGCGCTGCGCCAGACCGTCTTGGGTATGCAATTGCGCCTGCATACCGGGCACGGCCGCCGCCTCTGCAGGTAGCGCGCCCTCGCCTTCGATCCAGGCGCTGACCGCGTCATAAGCCAGCTTGGCCTTGTTGCACACACGGGCGCGGTACACGGTGGTACCGGCCAGCGAGGCGTCGGCGTTGAAGACCATCTCGGTCACCAGTGCCAGACGGTCCTGCGCAAAGTTGAGTGAGCTCAGATTGG
The DNA here is from genome assembly GCA_025354965.1 of Betaproteobacteria bacterium. GTDB lineage: Bacteria > Pseudomonadota > Gammaproteobacteria > Burkholderiales > Burkholderiaceae_C > Rhodoferax. The sequence continues at coordinate 1,919 of JANXLW010000264.1, read as the reverse complement.
TCGACAGGCGCTCGGGCAACATCGGAAAAATGCGCGCCGAGGTATAGACAGAGCTGGTGTTGAAGAGAGCATGGTCGTCAATGGCGCTGCCTTTTTTCACCAGCGCATCCACATCCGCAATCGCCACCCACAACCTGACGGCACCCTGCGCCAGCACCTCGCAAGCAGTTAGCTGGTCCAGGTCCAATGAGTCATCGTTGTCAATGGAACACCACAGCAACGCGGTGAGATCATGAATCTGTGCGCCGGTTTCGTCGGCCGGGCCTGTGATGCTGGCCAGTTGTTTTTCGACACGGGCAGAAAACTCGGGCTCCAGGCCGCGCTCCGTCATGGCGCGGGTGGCAATGCGAATCAGGTCGGAGCGGTGATGATGGTGATGGTCATGTTGGGAATGCATAGGGTCAATATACAGGCAGCGCGATTCGACTCAGGTAAAACACTGTTTGACGTCGATGCTGGCCCGCTTTCCGACGTCAGCACAATGTGCCAGCAGCCACCTGTTGGCGCGTTCACGTCCCTGGTCCCGCAGCAGTTCCAGATACGGGCCGTGCGAAATCAACTTGGTTTCGGTGCGCTGCAAGCTGATCAACTGGCTCGCATCGACCATATGAAACCGCATTTTCTGCAGGCGCCGCTCAAGGCGCCCCCAGGTCATGAAGGTCGGTTGGGAGAATTCAGCGGCCAGCGCGAACATACGCATCTCGCGCATGAAGTTGGCACTGAACGCCAACTCGACAATGCGCGACTCGATCTCTTCCACCGTACGCGGTGTGCCTTCGCGCTGTAGCGGGCTCAGCAGCACCAGCAAGACGTCGCGCGAATCGCAGTCATAAAACAGTGGAAACACTGCCGGATTGGCGCAGTAACCACCGTCCCAATAGGGCTCGCCTTCAATCTCCACCGAGTGGTGAATTTTGGGCAGGCAAGCCGACGCCAGCAACACCTCGACGCTAAGTTCAGTCTCGCGAAAAACTCGCAGCTTGCCGGTGTTCACCTGCGTGGTACCTATGAACAACTTGAAGGGACTAGCCAAGCGCAAGCGCTCAAAGTCAATCTGGCGCTTCAGCAAATCACGCAACGGATTGAGATCAAATGGGTTGAGTTGCGACGGCGAAAAGTAGCCGGCCCAGTTTGCCAGCAGCTTGCTGACGGGCGACAGGCTGATGTCCTCGCCCTCACCACGGGTCAGGGTTTCCCAATGCATCTGCTGGCCCAGCTCGGTCCAGAAATCCGTCAGGCCCTGGCGCGCGCCTGCGCGGCCACCCTTCAGCCAGCCATCGGCAAAGACCACGGCGTTCATGGCGCCCGCACTGCTGCCACTCAGACCCTCGAACTCCAGCTCCGGGTTCTCCAGCAAAGCATCCAGCACACCCCAGGTGAAAGCACCATGTGCGCCGCCACCCTGCAACGCCAGGTTGAGCCGAGGCGGCGAAGAATTGGCAAAGCCTCTGAACAAATCGACGAACGACTTGCGCTCAGTGCGTGATGCTGTGGGTAGCGCAGTGCTGTCGGACAAATGATCTCCTTGCCGGCACTCCAGGTGCCATGCGAATGGAGATCAGTATAGGGTTTTCCCTTGCCACCATTTTTTCAAACGGGAATCTGCGCGCTGAAACGGTGAAGACTTAAGGGGTCAACTCCTTACACGTGAACACGCTCACGGCAAAGAAATCCCGCATTTGCGCATCGTCCTCGACTACCAGTACACGTGTCAATTACTTTCCTTAACCAAAAGTTACAACGGTAACAGTATTGAGTTTAGTGCTGTCAGTGTCTATCCCCCAAATGGGGGATTTGAATCCCGACCTCGGGCACCGGGTATGCGCGGCTTAACGGATCGACGCCCGCCGATAAATCTTTTATGACTGGTGTCCGGTTTTGCCGGGAAACCCCGTATTGCCTTGTGAGACCACCGAATT
>JANXLW010000259.1 GCA_025354965.1 Betaproteobacteria bacterium | reverse complement strand
GACATCTGCAATAGGCGTGTCGAGCAAGGAGGCCTCGTACGGACCGGGCTCATCCTTCTCGTTTCTGGGGCACGCATTCCAGGTGGATGGCACCACGCACTGGTAGTTCTTGATCTTGCCGTTGTCGATGACCACCCAGTGCGACAGGGCGCCACGCGGTGCTTCATGAAAACCGACACCCATGACTTCGTCCTTGGGAAACACCGGTTTGTTGAAGGTGGCAAGGTCGCCCTTGCCCATGTTGGTGAGCAAAGCGGTCCACTGTTCGGAGAGCAGATCAACATTAACGCAGCAGGTGATGGCACGCGCGGCGTGCCTACCGATGGTCGAGTGCATGGCATTCAAGCCAATCTTGGTCTTGGCCAGTGCGGACACCGTTTCAAGCGCGGCGGTGGCGTACTTGGTGGTGGGTGCATGACCGGCGGCCAGACCGTTCAAGACACGGGCCAGTGGGCCGACCTGGGCGGTCTTGCCATAAAAGGTAGGTGACTTCATCCAGGAATACTTGGCGTCGTCCTTGAAGTCGGTGTAGTTCGGTGTGGTTTCGCCTTTGTAGGGATGCAGGGCGCCGGCCTTGTCGTAGTTGTACCAGGAGTGTTTGACCGACTCCTCGACACCTTTGATCCAGTACTCATCATTGAACGAAGAGATTGGTTTGCGCGACGCCAGATCGCCGCCATCAATGTAGCCGCCGGGGAAAGCAAACTGGGTCCCCTTGGTATCCAGCGGAATGTCCGGCACCGACAGGTAGTTGGTGATGCCTTTGCCGATAGTGGTCCATTCCGGGTAAAAGGCGCCGACGGCGGCGACATCGATCAGGTAAACGTTCTTGACGAAGTCGGCCAGTTCATCGATCCAGCCCTTGATCGCCATCAGGCGCTCCACTGTCAGTACGGCTTGTGAATCCGTCGCCAATGGATTGGCCACACCGCCGACCGCCACGTTCTGGATGTGCGGTGTTTTGGAGCCCAGAATGGAAACAATCTTGTTCGCCTTGCGCTGCACTTCCAGCGCCTGCAGGTAGTGCGCCACAGCCAGCAGGTTGACCTCGGGTGACAGCTTCATGGCCGGGTGGCCCCAGTAACCATTGGTGAAGATGCCGAGTTGCCCGCCGTTGACAAAATGCTTGAGCCGCTCGTGCACGCGCCGCATTTCGTGCTTGCTGTTGAGATGCCAGCTTGAGAGACTTTCTCCCAGAATGGAGGTCTTGTCCGGGTCGGCCTTGAGTGCCGAGGTGACGTCGACCCAGTCGAGTGCCGACAAATGATAGAAGTGGACGATGGCGTCGTGCACCGAGTGCGCCAGGATGATGAGATTGCGGATGTACTGCGCGTTCAGCGGAATCTCCATCTTCAGCGCATTTTCCACCGCGCGCACCGAAGTGATGGCGTGTACCGTGGTGCAGACGCCGCAGATGCGCTGGGTGATGGCCCAGGCGTCACGCGGGTCGCGTCCGAGCAAAATCAGTTCCACGCCGCGCCACATCTGACCGGATGACCAGGCCTTCTTGACATGGCCGCCATCGATGTCGACATCGATCCGCAGGTGGCCTTCGATGCGGGTAATTGGGTCAATTGTTATGCGTTTTGACATTTTGGGTCTCCATCCTTGTTTTAACTGGCCAACTGCACGTCTTCACGGGGTAGCACCGGGAAGCGACGGGTGATGATGATGTAGCCAAGAACTTCGATGGCGAACATCCCGGTGGTCACCATGACCTCGGCAAATGACGGGAAATAGCTCCAGCCGGAGCCCGTGTAATGTCCGTAGCCAATCAGGAATCCGTTCAGGCGCAGCAGAATGCCGCCGATCATGATCGCAATGCCGGCCAAAAAAAGCCGTGCCGGATTGCGTCGGGATTCGACGTTGCCAATCAGAAAGAAGGGTGCAACGAAGCAAAGATTTTCAACCCAAAAGGCCAATGCCACGAAGCTGGGTTTGAAGGCTTCCCCAAGCGCACCGCGAACCAACAAGTCACCAACCCGCACTGCCAGATAAACAGCCAGCACACCCAGCATGATTCTCGACATCGGGTTTAACAGATGCATCTCCATCTTGCGACGGTAGCCGGCGGCTGCCACGCAGGATTCAAACAGCACCACACCGTAACCGATGATGATGGCGGTGAGCAGGTATATCAGCGGTACCACGGGGGTCTGCCAGAGCGGGTTGACCTGCCCACCCATGACGACCAACATGGTGCCCAGCGAGGCTTGGTGCATCATTGGGAGCACAACACCCAGGGCGATGAAGAAGAAAAGCACTTTGTTCAACTTCTCCTTCACATCACGCAGGCCGAGTTTTTCCAGGAAAACTGGCGAGAATTCGATCCACATGACCAAGATGTATAGCGTGACACAGGCTGCCACCTCGAACATGACAGAATTTATGTTGACGTAGCCGGGCCAGAAAATATGCCAGAAGTTCCACCAGCGTCCAAGGTCCACGAAGATCCCTCCGCCAGCCAGCGTGTAGCCGAACAGGCTGGCTAACAATGCCGGACGTACCAGCGGGTGATATTGGCCCTTGTTGAAAATGTAGACCAGCAAGGCGACCGAGAAACCTCCGCAGGCCAGCGCGGAGCCGATCATCACATCGACCACCACCCAGATGCCCCAGGAGTAGCCGTCATTCATGTTGGCTACTGCGCCCAGACCAAAGACAAAGCGCACCAGAAGTATGGACAACATGATGGCGATCAGGACGCCACAAACCAGGGTGGCGGCATTGATCAGGCTGCCACCAACGGGTGCCGGACTTGCGTGTTGTTGTTGGGTCATGGTCATTTCTCCCCGGTTCCATTGGCTGCAGAATCGTCCTCGTCGCGGACGTTTTTCTTGGCAATGAAACTTAATGCCCCGAGCACCGCAAGCGGCATGATCAAACCACCGTACAGCGTATGTTGAATCGTCTCGGAGGTTGCGGCACCTGATTTGTTGGGTGGCAAATCGGGCATGCCAACCTTTTCAAATGTCACAGCCGAGAGTTTAAGTACTTGCGTGCCACCGTACTCTTTCTCGCCGTAAACGTGGTTCAGGTATTTGCCCACCGGAGCTTCGTAGCTTTGATCAGGGCCGCCAATTTTTCCACGCGGGTAACGCGTCATCTCACCAGGCTTCAAGGCAATACGGCGCTTGGCCTCGGCCAGCAGGTCAGAGGTCTTGCCGTAAAGTGTTGCGCCGGTGGGGCAGACTTCAGCGCAGGCCGAGTAATGCCCGTCTTTGTAGCGATGGCGGCACAATTCGCATTTGCCGATCTTGCCAGTTGGTGAGTCGTACTGGTATTTCGGAATGCCGAACGGACAGGCCACTACGCAGTAGCGGCAACCGACACAGGCCTGAGGGTCATACGAAACAATACCGGTGACCGGGTCCTTCATCATCGCCGAGACCGGGCAGGCCGATACGCAGGATGGATCGGCGCAATGCATGCAGGATGTCTTCATGAAAGCAAAGCCGTTGACTTCTGCGTCCTTCTTTTCCATCGTTCCGTTGCGGTACATCTTGATCAGGTTGAAGGTGTAGCCGGAGGTATCCAGCGGTGTGTCCCAAAGGTGATCCTCGGTGGAAAATTCCGGCGGATTGTTGTTAACTTCTTTGCAGGCGGCGACACAAGCCTTGCAACCTATGCACAGGGTGGCATCGTACAAAAGTCCTAGCGCTTCGGCGGGGCGGCTGAGGGTTTCGCGGGCGCAGGCCGGAGGCGCAATGGCACTAGTGGTGATCGCAGCGCCGCTTGCGAGAACCCCTTTGAGGAAGTCGCGACGAGAGTCCATGATTACACCTGCGCCTTGTCTTGCGACTTGTCCCCGGCTTTGGCGCGTTGGGCCTCTTCGGCCGCATGTGACAAACCCAGGTTGCGGGTCAGCATCACCGCCGCACCGGCGGCGGCACCCGCCAGCGCGGCAAGGGCGGCGGCAGATGCAAACGAGGCTCCTTTGCCCTGCTCTTCGACAATGCGCGCATATTGCAGTGGCGGTGCCACGTTGAGCATCTTGGCGACCTGATGAATCGGCTTGGTAAAGCCGACGCCTTTCTCTGAGCAACCGATGCACGGGTGACCACAACCGACCGGCCAATTGTTCTCACCCGCGTCGCCAAACCCTATCGTTGAGCAGTTGGCATAGGTTTCCGGCCCCTTGCAACCCAGCTTGTAAAGGCAATAGCCCTGACGGTGTCCGGCATCGCCAAACTCCATGGCAAAACGACCGGCATCGAAGTGCGCGCGGCGTTCGCAATTTTCGTGAATCAGCCTTGAGTAGGCAAATTTGGGACGCCCCAACTTGTCGACATCGGGCAGTTTGCCGAAGGTCAGAAAATGAACCACGGTGGCGAGAAAGTTGTACGGGTTGGGTGGGCAACCGGGAATCGTTACCACCGGCTTGCCAAGAATTTCGGCCACGCTGGAGGCTCCCG
>JANXLW010000256.1 GCA_025354965.1 Betaproteobacteria bacterium | reverse complement strand
TGCGGGTCGTACTGCGACTGCAGCATCAGGAATCCCTGGGCGCCAGCTGCGTTGGCGAGCGATGGTCGCTGTACCACCGGTCCACCCCAGTAGGTGCATGGAAAGGCCGTGAAGAAGCCCCCAAAGAAGCTGTAGAAACTGGCCTGCGCGTCGTTGACCGCGCGCCAGCTGGCTTCGTCGTAGTGCCACGGTACATCATTGCACTGGATTGCGAAGTGCACCGACTGTGAAGGCGGGAGGTCAATCGGCGCCGGCTTGGCGGCAAGAAACCCGAAATAGGCGTCGGCAAGTTCCTGTGCCCGGGCTGCCCACAGTCCGTTGGCCTTCTGCAGCGCCTGCGCAATGCCAGCCTGCGTCGTGCCAGCTGCGAGCAGGTCGCGCAGTTCGCTCGCACCGCGCAAGTAATCGAGTGCGGTATCCGATGCGCCCGAATCGTCCAGACCGGCAGACATCCGGGTCGACGTGACATCCTGCAGCGGTGGCGGCAGCGTGGCGAAGATCCTTTGGATAGCTCCGGCGTCGCTTCCCAGGCCGAATCGCGCCGGGTGGCGCGCTGCATACGGTGCCAGCACGTCATCCAGCACGCGTTGCAGGGCGGCGACGTTGTTCAGCCACATGCGGTCGAAGGTGCCTGTGCTGTCGACGTTGCCGATCAACACAAACCGGCCAACACGATCCGGGAACAGTGTTGCGTACCAGGTTCCAAGCCAGGTGGCGTACGACAACCCGTAGAAGTTCAGTTTTTCCTGATGCAAAATCTGCCGCATCAGATCGAGATCACGCGCCGTGGCGTCGGAGTTGATGTAGGGCGTCAGGCCTGTCTGGGCCTGGCACGCTTTCGCGTAGCGGCGTGCTTGCTCGAACATGGCGTCGACGTTGGCCTTGCTGCGATCACCCGACCCGGAAACGTAAACCACATCTTGTTCGTCGGATTTGCAATTCAGGTTGGTGCTCATTCCGACCCCACGCGGTGACCAACCGATCATCTGGAAGGTCTGGGCGATGGTCTTGAACGCGCCGCCGGCGGCGTCGCTACGGCCCCAATTCCAGGCGATGAGTGCGGGCATGCCAGGGTCACTCAAGCCTGGGCCACCGGGGCTGAACATGATCGCCGGCGCGCTGGCGTTGCCGTCGTCCGCAGCCACCCTCACCAGCGCAACTTTCGCACTGCCCTTGGCCGGCGCCGAATAATCAAGCGGGACGCTCATGTCGGCACACTGCACGCGTGATCCTATGTCTGCAATGATCGGAGCGTAGGGTTCACCGAGCACTTCGGTCCCACACACGTGCCAAGAAAGCGTTTGCTCCCGGAAGCTTGCCAGCGGATCGGTACCGTTTCCGCCGCACGCCGTGAGGGTCAGGGCGATTGCAAGGCTCGCCAGGAAGAGTCCTGAATGATGCTTGATCATGATTTCCTCGTTGTATGAGCTTGAACGGTGGAAAATAAGTGAAAACCAGAGGGTTATAACAAGCAAAAGTCTCGTAAAAGTCTCAAGACACATGGGCATAATTTCCGTATGAGCGGCACGACCAACCTGAACACGACCGTCCCGTCAAGACACATCCCGATACTGCGCAAGCTTGATGCGCTCTACGTCGAGGACGACGCCGTCGTGCGCGACCAGACGGCCGCTCTGCTGCGCGGCTTCTTCAGGGACTTGGTGGTGGCCGGTGACGGCAAAGAGGCGTTGCAGATTTTTGATTCGCGTCCGATTCATCTGGTGATCACGGACCTGCGCATGCCGAAGATGAACGGTCTGGAACTGACGGCGACCATCCGGGCGCGCGATCCGCACGTGCCGATCTTCATCACCAGCGCCTACGCCGAGACCGACGAACTGCTCGAAGCCATGCGCCTGAACCTGGCCGATTACCTGGTGAAGCCGCTGTCCTGGGCGCGCCTGAAGGAGGCCCTGGGCCGCAGCGCGGAGCGCATCCTGGCCGAGGGGCGCCTGTATACCCAGTTCGATGACCACACCAGCTATTGCGTCACCGGTGACTATCTGCTTCGCGCCGGCGAAACAATTCACCTGACAGGCCGCGAGAAAGCGCTGCTCGATCTGCTTTTGAAACATCGCGGAGAGTGGCTGAGCAAGGACCGCCTCCTGTGCCAGATCTATGACCAGGACGATCCTGGCAGTGACGCGGGATTAAAAAATCTGATCCTGCGCTTGCGGCAAAAGATCGGCCCCGACCATATTGCCAACATGTACGGCATGGGTTTCATGTTGCGCAGTCCACTTCATGGCTGAAGTATTGCGCGGTCCATGGCGCTGGCTGCTGGCTGGTCTGTGTCTTTTCTGGTCGGTGGGCGCAAGCGCAGTCTCGCCGATCGAATTACCGGAGAACTTCGACCGGATCGATGCCCGGGCGTCGATCGAGGTGCTGGTCGATGAAGGCCGGCAGCTGACGCTAGCCGAGGTGCGGCGTCCCGACGCCAGGTTCGTCGGGAGTCAACGCACCCGGTTTCCGGCCCAACAGGCTGCCATCTGGACCCGGCTTGCGCTGCAAAACGCCTCGGCAGGGCAGCGCAGCGTGCTGCTGATGAATCCGTCGCCCTATGTCTACCAGATCGACCTCTACCTTGTGCGCCGAAGCGGTTTTATTGAAACCTATGCCTTGGGCAGCCAGCGGTCGCGTGAGCAGCGTACGCTGGCGCACCGCTATGACGTGCAACCGATTTCACTGGCAGCCGGCGAGCAGGTTCTGCTCTACATCCGGCACCAGTCGGACCGCTCAATGGAGATCGATACGCTGCTGTACACGCCCAACAGCTTCCTGCGTTTTGCCCAGAACGATGCAACGACGTGGGGTGTTTTCACCGGCCTCGTTGCCTCCATGGTGCTCTATAACCTGGTTGCCGGGCTGGCGCTGCGTCAACGTGTTTTTCTTTTCTATGTTTTACACGGCAGCGTGTTGTTCGGGTTCACGCTGACCATGCACGGGGCCGACATCCTGATCTGGGCAAAGCCGCTGGTGAACGCACTGTGGCCGGCGCTGGTAACGTTTCTTGGCTCGCTCTCGGCAGCTGCTGAAAACCGGATCTCGCATGTCTTGCTGATGCTGGTAACGATCACCGCGTCTCTCTTTGGCAGCGCATTTCTGGAGCTGCCGAAGCGCGCGCCCGTGGTCACGCGCCTTCTTAAGGGCTGGATTGGCCTGGCCGTTCTGTTTATTCTTGCCGAAGTCGCTTCAGCCTTCTGGTCGGGTCTGCACTTCATCGGTGGAACGATGGCCTATTTGGCATTGTTGTTCTTGCTGTGTTGGCTGTCGGTCGCGATCTATGCCGCTGTGCGCCGGTTTGCGGGTTCGGGCTACTACCTGGCGGGTACCGGCAGTTTTATTGTGTTGTCCTTGTTGCAGGACGCCGAGTGGTTTGGCCTCGAACTGGGTATTCCGGAGTGGATTAGTGTTTACGGTACGCCGCTTGGCCTGACCATGGAACTGGGAATACTCTCGCTCGGTCTGGGTCAGCGCATCCGTCGATTGGCCGCCGATCACGATGCCAGCGAGCGACTGCTGGTCGCACAATCAAAATTCATCTCGGTTGGTCAAATGCTGTCGGGCGTGGTGCATCAACTCAAGCGGCCGGTGATCTACGCCGGCACGCAACTCATGAAAGTCGAATCGCTGATGGATCGTCCGCTGGCGGAACGCGAAGCGGAATTGCCCAAGGCACTGACTGACATGCGTGAGACGATCGACTTCATGGACAAGACCATTACCGATATTTACCGCTTCTACAGCGATGACAAATCACAGCAGGACTATTTTCCAGCCGAGCAAATCGAACACGTGGTCAGCATGCTGACGCCAATGACCATCGGCAGTCCGCTGCGCATTGAACGCCAGTTGTTACCCGATCTGATGCTGCATGGTTTCGCCAATGCCTTTGCGCACACCATGATGATCGTGCTGGAAAATGCCACCGAGGTACTCAAGACGCGCGCTGTGGCGGTACCTTTGATCACCATCACGATGGGCATCGACGATGACATGTTGCGGTTGACCGTCAAGGACAACGGCGGCGGTATTCGGGCAGACAGACTGGAACGGGTCTTCGAACTCTATGCCAGGGCGCCCAGTCGCAGCGGATTGGGTGTTGGCCTGGCCTTGGCCAAGCGGATGATCACCGAGCGCCTGCAGGGCAGCATCAGCGCGCGCAATGTGGAAGGTGGCGCCGAATTCACGATCCGGCTGCCGCTGGGACGTCAACGCGCTGGTAAGCAGAAATTGTAGATTTGCCTCACTTCACGCGGCACGGGAAGAGTCAGCAAATTCTTGGCCAGCGCTTCGGCCACCTTGATGCTCCATTACGCCGAACATCGGCGGCTCCATTACGGCGGTCGGTGACATGGCTCCAGGAAGTAGTGAGAACGCCAAGGTAGTCAAGGATTTGTTGACGGGGTTGTCCGGGCGTGGCCTGGACCTCAACATTGCACGCCTGTGGGTGATTGATGGCTCCAAAGCGCTGCGCTCGGGTATTGAGCAACTGTGCGGCAAAGACGCCAAAGTGCAACGCTGCCGCATCCACAAGATTCGCAACGTATCGGAGCGACTGCCAAAAGACCGGGCCGAGCAGGTGCGCTGGTTGATGAAGCAGGCCTTCAAGCTCGATGCAGTAGCGGGCAAGCAGCGCTTGAAGGAATTGGCCAGGAGTCTGAAGGCCCAGCACCCGGATGCCGCGGCCAGCGTGCTGGAAGGACTCGATGAGATGTTCACCATTACGGAACTCGGTATCTCTGGCGAGTTGGCCCGCTGTCTGGCAACCACCAATGTCATTGAGTCACCAAACTCCGTGGTGCGTCGGATCAGTGGCCGGGTGACCAATTACAAGGATGCTGAGATGGCGCTGCGTTGGACTGCCGCGGGCTTCTTGGAGGCGGAGAAATCATTCAAGAAACTGCGTGGACATGCGGACTTGAAAACACTGATAAACGGTCTTCGTCCCGCAATCCAACAACTCAGGAAGGCAGCATAATATCCATGCCCACCGACTCATACCTGCAACTGAGTTCGGGACATCGCCTACGTCGATATCCTGCTGGCGGTCGGCGCCGCGCTAGTGAACCTGCCCATTCGCGAAGCGCGTCTGACGCGCAGCGCCAGGGTGCTGGCCTGAGCAACACCTGCCGCCCGACATTGGTGCGACCGGTAACCGGCTGCTGACAAACCCAGAGGCACATAAAAAAAGGGCTGATCTTGCGACCAGCCCTTAAGGGATCCCTGAACCTGTTGGTTTCGAAAGGACCCGAGGAGACAACCTGTAGAAACTAACTGTTTCTAAAAAGTTCAACTTGACTCGAGTATCTCAGGGTTTCCCCTTCATTTATAGAGTCAAAACCTCAATAAAGTGAACTAATTAACGTTTTTTCGCGATTGGTTTGGCGACATCCGCAGCGGTTGCAGCAACTGCATTGAAGTTGGACTGTGCAACGTCGGTCGCTTGCTTGACGGCTTTCTGCACCGATTCCAGCGCGTTGTTGGCTGCGGCCACGGCGCTCTTTAAAACCGCAACAGCAGCTTCCGAACCGGCCGGTGCGTTTTTGGCAGCGTTGTCTACCAGACCCATGAATTTTTTCTGTGCGTCGGCAGCTTGACCTTCAAAGGTCTTGCTCAGTTCAGCGTTGGAGCCGGAAGCAATGTCATACAGGTGACGGCTGTAGGCAGCGGTCTTTTCTGCCAAGGGCTGGAACACGCCAGATTGCAGGGCCATCAGTTCCTGCGCGTCTTTCACGCTCATCAGAGCCTTGGCGTGCTCGCCGGATTCAGCCAACGCAGCCTTCGAAGCGGTCAGGTTCAGCTCGACAATTTTTTCAACGCCTTCAAAAGCTTTGGAAGTCAGACCCAAAAGGATCTCGACGTTTGCCTTGTTGGAAGCCAGGATTTGTTCGACGGTCAGCATATAAATATCTCCAATAAGAGTGAGAAAAAAAGGTATCTGCGCCGAAACCCGGCTTATGCTCGGTTTATGTTGCAGTGCAGCATGGTTTGAATTATAGGTCTCTCAAGAACCTTTGCAAGCATTATTTGCTGCGATGCAACATATTAGACGCTGAATTCTAGAAACGAGGAATTTCATGCTTCCGACACAATGCCGCTGTCTCGAAACCAAAGCCAAAGCCAAAGCCGAATTTAAAATTAAAGAGTGAGGTTGGCACACTGGCAAAATGAGCCCTCATGAGCGACCCCCAATCCGAAAAACCCCAGGCCGAACCCCGCAGTGCTTATAAAGTGTTCCGCAACATTGGCACGCGCTGGATGGACAATGACGCCTACGGTCACGTCAACAACGTGGTCTATTACAGCTGGTTCGATACGGCAGTGAATGCCTACCTCATAGAGCGTGGTGTGCTCGACATCCAGCATGGCGGAACCATTGGCCTGGTGATCGAAACGCAGTGCAACTATTTTTCACCGTTGGCATTTCCGCAAGCGGTAGACGTCGGGATTCGTGTCGCCCGGCTGGGTTCCAGCAGCGTGCGCTATGAGGTTGGCTTGTTTGCTGCCGATGCGCAGCTAACGGCGGCCAAGGGTCATTTTATTCATGTCTATGTTGACAAAATGAGTCGGCGCCCGGTGCCCTTGCCGTCAAAACTTAAATCTGTTCTGGAAACACTGGTATGACCCAAAACATCATGGTGGTGGCGCCCGGCCGGGGTTGGCACACTGCTCCAAAGGAGGCGTGGAGTGGTTTGTCCGAAATCATTTTGCCGTCTCTCGGTGTCGACCCGGATCACAAGCTGGTCTGTGTGATTTGATGGCAGTGCCACCTCGCATCGACCCGATTAAATGAGTTTTTTTGCTGTCCAGTGCCTTAACGGCCTGAGTTACGCCACCACCTTGTTTTTGATGGCAGCTGGCTTGACGCTGATCTTTGGCGTGACCCGCATAGTGAACTTTGCTCATGGCAGTTTTTTCATGCTGGGTGCACTGTTCGCTGCACATTGGGTGACCGTTTGGTACCCTGCCTGGGGCGAAAGTGCAGTGCTCTATGCATTGGCTATGCTGATGGGCGCGGTGTGCGCCGGGCTGGTCGGGGCGCTGGCCGAATTTTTCTTGTTAAGGCGACTGTATGGCGTACCCGAGTTATACCAACTGGTCGCCACCTTTGGCTTGTCGCTTGCGTTGCACGATGCGATGCGCTGGGGCTTTGGACCGGATGAGGTTTTTGCACCGCGCTTTCCTGGTCTCAAAGGGTCAGTCGCGTTGTGGGGCGAGTATTTTCCGCAGTATCAACTGCTCACCATTGCGTTGGGACCCATCATCTGGCTTGCGCTGCACCTGTTGCTGCATCGCACGCTGGTTGGCCAGAGACTGCAGGCGGCGACGCAGGATCGAACCATGCTCAGTGCCTTGGGTGTCAACACCAAGCCCTTGATGCTGGGGGCGGTGGTGCTGGGTTGCTGGTTGGCCGGTCTGGGTGGTGCACTGCAATTGCCGCGTGAACCGGCAACCCTGCAGATGGATATGACAGTGGTAGTTGAAACTTTTGTGGTGGTGGTGACGGGCGGATTGGGCAGCATTGCCGGAGCCTTTTATGCGGCGTTGCTGATTGGCTTGATACACGCTTTGGGCATCAGCTTGTTTCCCCAGGCAACTCTGGTGCTGGTGTTTTTAACCATGGCAGCGGTGCTGGTGTTGCGCCCCATGGGCTTGATGGGCAAACCGTTCCATGCGGTCCCCAACGCGATCGCGCAAAAATTCTCTTTGTACCCGGTCGGGCGGTCATCGACCATCATCACATTCGTGGCGGTGGGCATGGCCCTGGGTGCCGCCGGATTGGCCGGTACTTATTGGCAATCGCTGGCAGCCGATGCTCTGATATTGATGATTTTTGGCGTCAGCTTGCAAGCCATGATGGCGCTGGGCGGACTGGTCAGCTTTGGGCATGCAGCATTTTTTGCGCTGGGCGCCTATGGCACGGCGCTTTCGCACATCACCTGGGGTTTTTCGCTGCCGTCGGCGTTGCTTGTGGGCTGTGTTTTGTCTGTGACCGTGGCCACCGTCTTTGGCGCGCTGGTGGTGCGCAGCGGTGGTGTCTACCTGGCCATGTTGTCGCTGGCGTTGGCG
>JANXLW010000234.1 GCA_025354965.1 Betaproteobacteria bacterium | reverse complement strand
TCGGGCGAACTGCGGGTAGGGGCAAGAAATCTACTAGCCACAAGCTGCTCATCCCGGCCAAAGACATCTGGCTTTACCCGCTTCGCAAAAACTTCGCCACATTTTTGTGCAAATAGCAAGACGGGTCTACCGAATATTTTCCCGGAGTTCGACAGTTACGCGCGCAAGTAGTTGATTTGTTTAGATTCTGGGATGAAACGTGCCCCTACAAGAGGCTCATCTGGTGTGTTTGACTGGGTAGTTTGACCTGTAGCGCTTTGAACACCTTGCTGTCTTCCTCTGTGATTGAAGACACGCCCGAAAGGGGTTGCGCGCCATTGATGGATACCCGGTGATGCTGGATGCGCTTGAGCGTTTGCAAAGCCCTCTCCGGCGTGACACCTGTGTTACCGGCACGCAGGCGCATGCGCATGACCCTGTGCAATATCAGCGCCATAAAGCAAATTGACGCATGGGCTCGAATGCGCTCTGGTAAGCGGTGGTACACCGGCCCAATTTCCAATTCGGATTTCAGAACCTTGAAGCCGCGTTCAATGTCAGCCAGTGATTTGTAGCGCTCGATGATTTTTGCCGACTCAATATCTTTGACATTGGTGACCACCAGCAGTTTGCCGTCCATCATCTCTGCGAGTTTGAGGGCGCCTTCATCCATGGCATAACTGAACAACTCGTCCTTGAGGTTCACCTTGATGATGTTTCCTAAATGGCTCTCACGCACCTCGTGATAGAAGCGCGCCTTGGCGCCACTGTCAGAGAGCTTGCGTCCACGCTTTGTTGCTCCCTGGTCCTGCGCGTCGAGTTTGCCCACCCAGGCATTGGCCTGTGCCTGTAGTTCCTTGATTTTGGCTTGACGCTTTTGTTGCTGTTCAAGCGCGGTGGCTGGGTCATGAGCCAGCACCAAACGCAGGTCATGCCAAGCCACCTCCGCAGTGATTTCTGCACTGGCTTGGATGCACTGTTGTTGTAACGGACTCAACAGCTCAACAAACTCGCTGTAGCGCCTGCCCGGCACTGCCAGGATGAATTCCAACGCTTGACCGCTGGGTAGTTTTAGCTTACTCAGTTCATCTAGGTTGTCCAGACTGAGCAAACCTCTGTCGGCCACCAAAATCAGACGGCGCAGATTGGGAAAGCGCGCCATCACCTTCTTGAGAATCGGCAGCAAGGTCTTCGCCTCAGCCGTATTGCCATCAAAGACTTCGTGGTAGATCGGCAAGCCGTCAGCCGTTTGCACAACACCCAGCATGAACTGCTTTGCAATCAAGCCCTCTTTTGCCATGCCAAACTTGCGCACATCTCCCTCTACGGTGGAGAGTCCCTCGGCACGGATGGTGGTCATGTCGTAGAAAGCCAGTGAGAGATCGCTGTCCACCAATGGGCGCAGCAAACCGGCCACCACGCCATCGACTGCATCCTGGTTGTCCATGAGCGCATCCATGCTGCGCAGCAGTTGCTGGTGGGTCACGGCCTTGAGTTCAACATCGGGCAATGCCACGGTTTGCAGCCAGCGCAGCACGCCGAGTTTGGATTCTGGATCACACAGGCGGTTGAGCACCATGATGCGAACAAGGGCTTCCACGTCGATGGTGTGGCGGGTGCGTCGAAAAACACGACGCAAATCAGAGAATCCCAACTCTTTCCAGATTTCGGTCAGCGTCCAGACGTTGCCCAAGGCACGGGCAGGCTCAAAGGTGAGGGATGAAGCGGAGATTGCCGGCGTCAATTTGGCAGGCTCGCGGCCTGCGACTTTGAGCAGGCCATCGATAACCGAATCGAGTTCACCGCTGAGTTGGTCGGCACGCCCAAGGGTTGCAACGGTGCGCTTCTTGACGCACCCGGCATCGTCGCGAAAGGACTCGATGAGTTGGACGTAGCGCCGCGGGCCAGAGGTGGTTACCTTTACATACATGCCCCCACTTTATCATAAATATTTACAAATGCAATGCTCAACTATATTGATCAAAACGTGCCCCCACAAGAAAAAGCAAAAATCGTTTCTAAATTGTTGATTTCATTGAAACCGGCCTTCCGAAAGTGGCTTGAACTGTCGAACTCGGGAGGTCAGATGGAGCCACTGTGCGGCTCCCGTAAAATGCAGCGTATACCCGGCACACCCGGCACACCCAGTTTTTCCCACTCTCTACAGGAACTCCCCCATGTCTCTCTTCTCCTCCGTCGAAATGGCTCCGCGCGACCCGATTTTGGGTTTGAACGAACAGTTTGCTGCCGACACCAACCCGGCCAAGGTCAACCTGGGTGTGGGTGTGTACTACGACGACAACGGCAAACTGCCGCTGCTGGCGTGCGTGCAGGCGGCCGAGAAAACAATGATGGACCAACCGACCGCCCGTGGCTACCTGCCGATCGACGGCATCGCGGCGTATGACGCTGCCGTCAAGGCACTGGTGTTTGGTGCTGACAGCGAACCGGTCAAGGCCGGTCGGGTGGCCACCATCCAGGCGCTGGGCGGTACTGGCGGTCTCAAGGTCGGCGCCGACTTTCTAAAACACCTGAACCCCAACGCCAAGGTGCTGATCTCTGACCCCAGCTGGGAAAACCACCGCGCGCTGTTTACCAATGCCGGCTTCATGGTCGAGTCTTATCCTTATTACGATGCACAGACCCGCAGCCTCAACTTTGCCGGCATGTTGTCGGCACTGAGTGCGGCGGCGCCCGGCACGGTGGTTGTGTTGCACGCCTGCTGCCACAACCCGACCGGCTACGACATCACACCGGCTCAGTGGGATCAGGTTGTCGCTACCGTCAAAGCCAAAAATCTGGTGGCTTTTCTTGACATGGCCTACCAGGGCTTCGCCCACGGCCTGAGCGAAGATGGTGCCGTGGTGCAAAAATTTGTCGCCGCCGGTCTGACCTTCTTTGTCTCCACCAGTTTCAGCAAGAGCTTCAGCCTGTACGGCGAACGCGTCGGCGCCTTGAGCGTCCTGTGCGACAGCAAGGAAGAGGCAGGACGCGTGCTGAGCCAGCTCAAGATCGTGATCCGCACCAACTACAGCAACCCGCCCACCCATGGCGGCGCGATCGTGGCTGCCGTGCTGGCCAACCCCGAACTGCGGGCTCTGTGGGAAAAAGAACTGGGCGACATGCGCGTACGTATCAAGGCCATGCGCCAGAAGCTGGTGGATGGCTTGAAAGCCGCCGGTGTCAAGCAGGACATGAGCTTCATCACAACGCAGATCGGCATGTTCAGCTATTCCGGGCTTTCCAAAGACCAGATGGTGCGACTGCGCACCGAGTTTGGCGTCTACGGCACCGACACCGGGCGCATGTGTGTGGCTGCGCTGAACAGCAAGAATATCGACTACGTGTGTGCCGCCATTGCCAAGGTGCTTTGACGGATAAAGTGATGCGCCGCTGGAACGGCTGGGGCGATGATGCCACTTCGATGGGGCTGACAGAAGGTGCTCGCGCCATGCTGCGTGCGCGCCTGGGTGCCGGACTGCCGGCTATTGACGCCACGCGCGAAGCCATCGTGGCGCAGATTCCAGCCTCACGCCTGCCGCGCCACCGGCTGATTCAAACCGACGCTTCGACGCGCTTTGCCATGGCGCTGGGCGAGAGTTTCGGCGACTGGATTCGCAAGCGCTTTGGCGCCCTACCCCCGGTACCAGATGGCGTCGCCTTTGCCGAATCTTCCGATCAAGTGCGCGAGTTGCTGGACCTGGCGCAGCTGCACAACTGGATCGTGATCCCATTTGCCGGTGGCACCAGCGTTGCCGGGCATCTGGACTGCCCGATCAGCGAGCGGCCCATCCTGTCCATCAACCTCAGCCGCCTGAACCGCCTGCTGCACCTGGACAAGCAAAGCCAGTTGGCTACCTTTGAAGCCGGCACGCCGGGGCCGCTGGTCGAGGCGCAGTTGCGTGCGCTGGGCTACACACTGGGACACTTCCCGCAGTCGTTTGAGTACTCCACTGTGGGCGGCTGGGTGGTGACGCGCTCCAGCGGTCAGCAGTCGCTGCGTTACGGCCGCATTGAACAGTTGTTTGCCGGCGGACGACTGGAGGCGCCAGTGGGTACGCTACGCATTGCAACCGTGCCGGCGGCCAGTGCCGGACCGGACCTGCGCGAACTGGTGCTGGGTTCGGAAGGCCGTTTTGGCATTCTGACCGAGGCCACGCTGCGGGTCTCGCCGCTGCCTGAGCATGAGAGTTTTCATGCGTTTTTTTTTCCACGTTGGGACGCGGCCGAGGCGGCAGTTCGCGAGCTGGTGCAACACAAGCTGCCGTTAAGCATGCTGCGCCTGTCCAATGGCATCGAGACCGAAACCAACCTCACGCTGGCTGGCCACGCGCACCTGATCGGTTGGCTGCAACGCTACCTGAGCTGGCGTGGTTGCACCGAGGGCAAATGCATGCTGATGCTGGGCGTCACAGCCGATACCCGCACCGCACGCGACACCTTGCGTGAGGCGCGCCGCCTGCTGGCGCGCAACGGCGGCGTTTATATCGGCCCCACCATGGGCAGCAAATGGGCCGCCAACCGCTTTAAAGGGCCCTACCTGCGCAATACGCTGTGGGACCAGGGCTACTGCGCCGACACGATTGAGACGGCAGTGGACTGGCCGCAAGTAAAGAACCTGATGCTGGCCATGGAACAGGCGGCGCGTGATGTGTTTGCACAGTACGGCGAGCGGGTGCACGCTTTCACGCATCTGTCCCACGTCTACCCGCAGGGCAGCAGCATCTACTCGCAATTCGTCTGGGCTACGGCAGCGGGCGGCTTTGCACCCAACTTCGAGCGCTGGCAGCGTCTCAAAGCGGCGGTGGCTGACACCATCGCGGCGCACCGTGGCACGGTGAGCCACCAGCACGGTGTCGGACGCGACCATGCGGCACATTTGGCAGACGAAAAGGGGGCGCTGGGCATGGCGACACTGGCACAGTTGTGCCGCCACTTCGATCCGAAAAAAATCATGAACCCGGGCAAACTGCTGCAAGACGGTGGGCCGTGGGCCAGCTAAACCCAGGCACCCAGCGTGCCCAGGCCCTGACGCAGCTCGACGCGCAGACCTGGGACCTGGTGGTGATTGGTGGCGGCATCAGCGGTGCCGGTGTAGCGCAACAAGCAGCGCGTCAAGGCTGGAAAGTGCTCCTCGTCGAACAACGTGATTTTGCCTGGGGCACGTCGAGCCGCTCCTCCAAGCTGGTGCATGGCGGTCTGCGCTATCTGAAGGAAGGTGACATCAAAACCACCTTGCACTCGGTACGCGAGCGCGAACGCCTGATGCGTGAAGCACCGCAACTGATCGAGCCGCAGAGCTTTTTGTTTGCCCAGTGCACGGGACGCAAGCCGGGCCGATGGCTGTTTCAACTCGGCTTGACGGTCTACGACCTGATGGCGGGGCAACGCAGCCATGCCTGGGCAGACCTGGCAACAACACACATGCTGGCGCCAGGGCTGGCGCCGCCGCGCATGCGCGGTGCACTGATATTCTTGGACGCGAAGACCGACGACGCGCGCTTGGTGCAGCGGGTACTTTCTGAAGCCGCGCGCGATGGCGCGGTGCTGTTGAACTACCTGGCCGCATGCGAGCTGCGGCTGCAAGCAGGCCGGGTATCAGGCCTCACGGTGCAGGATGTGGAAAGCGGGCAGCACTATGCGCTCAAGGCCAAAGCAGTGGTCAATGCCACCGGCGCGTGGGCCGACGGTCTGCGCTGCGCGGTGGGCGGCAGTCCCATGTTGCGCCCGTTGCGCGGCGGCCACCTGGTGCTTCCGTTCTGGCGCTTGCCGGTTGCGCAAGCGATCAGCATGATGCACCCGCTTGATGGTCGCCCGGTGTTCCTCTACCCTTGGGAAGGGGCCACGCTGATCGGCACCACCGATCTCGATCACCATCAAGACCTGAACGCCGAGGCCAGCATCACCCAAGCTGAAGTGGACTACCTGATTGAAGCGGTGAACGATCAGTTTCCGGCTGCTGCGATCAAGGCTGCCGACATCAGCGCCTGTTACGCCGGTGTGCGGCCAGTGGTGGATGACGGTGTGGCTAGCACCTCCAGGGCAGCGCGCGATCACGTCGTGCTGGATGAGTCGGGCCTGATCACGCTGGCCGGCGGCAAACTCACCACCTTCCGTCTCATGGCGCAAGACGCACTGCTGCTGGCCGCACCGCACGCAGGCAAGTCCTTTGCGCGCGACGATGCGGTGCTGTTCACGCCGGTGGGTGATCTGAACCCGGGCTGGAACGCATCAGTGCGGCATCGCCTGGCAGCGCGCTATGGCTATCTTGCGCCTGAGTT
>JANXLW010000305.1 GCA_025354965.1 Betaproteobacteria bacterium | reverse complement strand
GCCGCGGCTGCCGCGAGCGGGCCGTCGACATGGTGCTGTCCTCGCGCAACCCGCTGGCCAATCACTGGGCCATGCTCATCGTTCAGGGGGGGGTGTTCTTCGGTATCTACTACTTCGCTTTCCGCAGCGCGATCACGGCACTGAACCTGAAGACACCGGGGCGTGAAGACGACGAAGGCGACGCCGTGCCGACCTCTGGCGTGGCTGCAACTGGCAGCACCGCCGAGTTGGCCCAAGCCTATATTGGTGTCATCGGCGGAGCGGCCAATGTGGTGAGTGTGGATGCCTGCATCACGCGCTTGCGTCTCACCGTGAAGGATGCGGATCAGGTCAACGTCGCGGCGGCGAAAAGCCTGGGTGCCAGCGGCGTCATCAAGCTCAATCAGCAAAACGTGCAGATCGTTGTCGGCCCCAAGGCCGAGCTCATCGCCGACTCGCTGCGCACGCAATTGGCGGGAACAGTCGCCGCACCACGGACCGCTGCGACCGCGACCGCTGCTCCAGTCAACGCTGCCGCCAGCGCGGATGAAACCGTGATGCTGGCCCCGGTGAGCGGTGAAGTGGTACCTCTGGAGGCGGCGCCCGACGCGGCCTTTGCGAGCAAGGCCGTGGGCGAAGGTGTGGCCATTCGTCCCACCGGCAAGTTGGTGGTCGCGCCCTGCGCCGGAAAACTGGCAAGCATCTTCAACACCAATCATGCCTTTGCCATGGTGACCGACTCCGGTGCTGAAATCATTGTGCACATTGGCATTGAAACCGTGAAACTCGGTGGCAAGGGGTTCAAGCGCCTCGCCCAAGCCGGTGCCGAGGTGAAAGCGGGCGACCCGGTGCTGGAACTGGACCTGGATTACCTGACCGCCCACGCAGTCTCGATCATCAGCCCCGTGGTGCTGTCCAACGCCGACAAATTCGCGGCGCTGACGCATGTAGCCAGTGGCTCGGTGGAAGCGGGCAAGACGGTGTTGTTCAAGTTCAAGAAATCTTGAGACATTCATGAATATGCAGAGTTGGGGCAAGGCCCTGTGGATGGTTCTGGGGACGCTGCTACTGAGCGGATCGCTGGTGGCGGCGCAAACAGTAGGATCACCTTCGGCGAGCCCTGCGCAACTCCAGCTACGCTGGGAAGTGCAGCGCAATGTCTTCACATCGGATGACGCCGGCGGCCGCTCCTGGTCTTCGTTCACGCTTACCAACATCGCCGACAAAGCCTTGCCCGCGCAGGGCTGGGCCATCTACTTCAACTGTGTTGCGGGTGTGGACCTGAAGGAGGTGGAAGGGCCATTTATGATCGAACGCGTGAGCGGCACGTGGTTCCGCTTTCGGCCCAGCGCAGGGTTTTCGGCGTTGGCGACCGGACAGGCCACGCGCCTGTCGTTTTTCCATCCTGAGATCATGGTCAAGACCGCCAAGGGTCCCACCGGACCGTACATCGTTTTTGACGAGGCGCCGGGCGTGGGGCACTCGATCACCGACTACAGATTGGCGCCCTTCACCCGCGCCGAACAATGGGAACACGGCGCCAGCGACCCGATGCCCATCGTCACGGCGCAGGAGGTTTTCAAACGCAATTCGGCCATCGTCGACCTGTCCGAGGACGCGTTGCCGCCGGTGTTCCCGACACCCCAGAAGTTCGAACGCCGCTTCGGCGCATTGCACTGGACTTCGCTGCCAGCCGTGGTCGGCGCAGCGACGCTAAAGCGCGAGGTGGCGCTCGCCACGGCGCTGCTCAAACCCTACTTTGCTTCTGCACAAACAAACTCAGCTGAGCCGAAAGTGCATCTACTGATCGCACCGATTGCCGGGCAGAACTCGGACCAAGCCTATGAACTGAACATCAATCCGACATCGGGTGTCACCGTCACGGGAAACTCGGTCGCCGGCGTGGCGCTGGGACTGCGCTCGCTGCGTCAGTTGCTGCCTTTGCAACCGCAGACGCAGCAAGGCTTGACGCTGGCGACGCTGCACATCAGCGATGCGCCGCGCTTTGCTTACCGCGGCGTGCAACTCGACGTGGCGCGCAACTTCCAGCCCAAGGCCACGGTGCTGCGGCTGCTGGATCTGATGGCGCGCTACAAACTCAACAAATTCCACTTTCACCTGACCGACGACGAAGGTTGGCGGCTGGAAATTCCCGGGCTACCCGAACTCACGAAGGTTGGAGCGCGGCGCGGTCACACCCTGGATTCACGCGAATTTCTGCAACCCGCCTACGGTTCCGGACCGGATGTGAACGATGCCAATGGCAGCGGTTTTTACAGCGGTGCCGACTACGTCGAAATCCTGAAATACGCGGCCTCTCTCCATATCGAAGTGATCCCCGAAATCGAGATGCCGGGGCACGCCCGCGCTGCCGTCAAATCCATGGAAAGCCGCACTCTTCAGCTAAAAAAAGCCGGGCGCAAGGATGCGGCCCAGTACCTGCTGAATGACCTGGAAGACAGCTCGATTTACCGCTCGCCCCAGCTCTACACCGACCACGTGATGAACCCAGGCCTGCCTTCGACCTACGCCTTCATTCAACGCGTTGTGGATCACGTGGTGGCGCTGCACAGACTGGCCGGCGTCAAGCTCAACACCATTCATGTGGGCGCCGACGAGTTGCCCAACGGTGCCTGGGAAAGGTCACCCGCCACGCGCGCCTTGATGGAGCGCGAAAAGCTCGCCTCCACCACCGAGGTCTGGGACTACTTCTACCAGCGGGTCAACGCCATGTTGCACAAGCACGGCCTGTTCGCGTCGGGCTGGGAAGAGTTGGGGGCGCGCAAGGTCAAGCTGCGCGGTGAGAGCAAGCTGATTCCGAATCCGGCCTTCACGCACAGCAATTTCAGGCTCTACGTCTGGAACAACCTGGACGACGCCGAAGACCTCGCCTATCGCCTGGCGAACGCCGGTTACAAGACGATTCTCGCGCCGGCCACGAATCTGTATTTCGACATGTCGTACAACAAGAACCCGGACGAGCCGGGCGTGAACTGGGCCGCCTATACCGATCTGGATGCGGTGTTTGATTTCATCCCCTTTGACTCCACCCGCAAGTCGACCCTCGACGCCACGCCCAAGCCCGGCATGGATGGTCTGACCGACTACGGCCAGCACCAGATCGTGGGTCTGGAAGGCGTTTTGTTCAGTGAAACGGTGCGTTCGCGCGCCCTCATGGACTACCTGCTGATGCCGCGCATGCTGGCCTTGGCCGAGCGCGCCTGGGCCCCGGATCCGGCGTGGACGCACGAGCGCGACGCCGCCAAGGCGAAGCGGCTGCACGACGCCGACTGGTCGGTCTTTGTGAATCAGTTGGGCAAGCTTGTGCTGCCGCAACTCGATATGCAGCTCCCCGGCGTTCAGTACCGGATCGCGCCACCCGGACTACAAATCGTTGACAGCAAAGTGTGGGTGAACCACCAAACCCCCGGCTTCATCTTACGCTACACCAGCGATGGAAGTGAACCCAACGCCAACAGCCCGTTGGTGAACGGGGCGATCACGGCCAAGGGTGTGATTCAGGTGGCGGCGTTCAATCGCACCGGCCGCCAGAGCCGGTCGTCACGCATCGAAAATCCCTGAGCCCGCGCTTCAGCTCACTGGCTCTCGCACCACCGGCAGCGCGGCGGCGAACCCGCGCAGGCACTGGCCGGTACAGTGCGACATGCACAAGAAGGTGACCCGAGAACAAAAGAAAGCCTGCTAGCAATTGCGTAGCAGGCTTTCCAAGTCTAGCCGGGTGTTTATTGGGGTGGCTGATGGGGCTCGAACCCACGACAACAGGAATCACAATCCTGGACTCTACCAACTGAGCTACAGCCACCGTGTATTTAAATTATAGCGACCGCTGCTTACTTTTCAGTGGCGGTCAGTAAATCTGTTGCTGCGCGCACTGGGCGGGATGCCATGATCTCGGCTTTGAAACGCTCTTTGAGAAGGCCGTAATAGGCCTGATTCTCGGCACCGGTCCACCACTGGGCGTATTGGCTTCGATCCTGTTTAGCGGCGGCTTCAGCAGGTGCCGGGCGCTCCACAATTTTGTTTACCCTCACCACGGCGTAACCCTGGGCACCCAGATCCACGCCGGCAAACACCGGCAAGGCTGTGGTGTCGGCATGCAACGCTGCACCCAGAACCGAGGCCGGCAGGGTCTGTGGTTGATCACGCGACACGACAACCGCTGTCGGCATGCTGGCCGAGGCAGGTGCCGTCTTCCAGGCCGCCAGTTTTTCCATGCCTTCTTTTTTGGCCAGCTCTGTGGCGCGGGCAGCAACGACACGTTCGCGCACAACACTGCGCACGTCGGCAAATGGCAAGGTTCTGGCGGCGCTATATTGGGTGATGCGACCTGCCGTCAGTTGGCTGGGAGCAGTTTCAATGGCTTCGGTATTGTGCTTTTTTTCAACCGCGTCCGGGCCGAATATGGCGGCCAGAAATTTTGCATTGGCCAATGGCCCGGCTACACCCGGCGCTGGTTTTCGCGTCAGGTTGTTGGCGGTGCGGATATCAAGTTTAAGCTTGTCGGCAATCGACTTCAGATTGTCGGACTGCTCATAGACACCGTTGGTGAAGGTCTCCGCTGTTTCGGCAAACTTGCGCTGGGCTTGTTGCGTCTTCAAGTCGGCCTCGATAGCAGCGCGCAACTCTTCAAAGCTGCGCTGCTTGGGCGACTTGATGTCCGTGAGCTTGATGATGTGGTAACCGAAATCAGATTCCACCACCTCACTGATGTCACCTTTTTTCATGGCAAAGGCGGCGTCTTCAAAGGGTTTGACCATGCCACCCCGAGCGAAGTATTCAAGATCGCCACCGTTGGCGGCCGAGCCTGTATCCTGCGAATTCTTCTTGGCTAGGTCGGCAAAACTTTCGGGTGACTTTCGCGCTGCCGCCAGCAACTCATCAGCTCGTGCCTTGGCCTTCTGGCGCTCGGCGGCCGGGGCATCCTTGGCTGCATTGATGAGGATGTGGCTTGCGCGCCGTTCCTCTTTGCCGCTGAGGCGAGCCACATTTTGATCGTAATAGGAGCGCAGGTCGGCCTCGTTGATGGAGATGTTCTTTTTGACTGACTCCAGGTCGAGCACCAGATATTCAATAGTGGCCTGCTCTGGCGCCTGAAATAGTGACTGGTTGGCCTTGTAAAACGCATCCAGTTCAGCATCGGTTGGATTGATCCTGGAAGCGTAATCAGATGTATTGAAATTGACAACCTGCACTTCACGTTTTTCAAAAAAAGCATTCAGGGAGACATCGGCAACCGCTGCCGCAGAAAACCCGCTGGCCACTACGCCGGTCTCAACCTGGCGAACCGAGAGGTCACGACGTACCCGCGCTTCCAGCCCTTCTGGCGTCAGGCCCTGGCTGGCGGCCAGTTGCCGATAGCGGTCCATGTCCAGCTTGCCGTCCGGTAGCCGCAAAGATGCTATGGTTGGATTCTCCTGCAGGTCTCGTGCCAGCCGCGCATCACTGGTCGTCAAATTGAACTTGTCGGCCGCCTGAGCCAACACCCGCTCGCGTACCAGTCGCTCCAGCGTGGCATAACGGGCCTCGGGTGCATCCAGCAGTTTGGCATCCAGATTGGGCATCGATGCCCGCATGCGATCAGATTCTGATTTATGCGCTGAGTCCCATTCCGCCTGGCTGATGTCGTGGCCTCCCACTCGAGCCACTGCCTCGCCCTTTTCACGCATACGGTTATAGCCGTCAATGCCAAACAATACAAAAGACGGGATGATCAGCAAAAACATCACCAACATCATGATCTTCGTATGCTTGCGGACAAAATCAAACATGCACAAATTCTCCAGTAGAAAACAAAAAAAGGCGAACAAGCTGTTCGCCTTCACCAGAATGGTGGGTGCTGACGGGCTCGAACCGCCGACCTACGCCTTGTAAGGGCGCCGCTCTACCAGCTGAGCTAAGCACCCCACCGGGGAAATACAGGTCCGCTCAGTTCAGCGCATCCTTCAGCGCCTTGCCCGGACGGAACTTGGGAACCTTGGCTGCCTTGATTTTAATCGCTGCGCCGGTCCGGGGGTTTCGGCCACTGCGCGCCGCCCGTTTGCCGACCGCAAACGTGCCGAACCCGACCAAAGAAACCGAGCCGCCTTTTTTTAGCGTTGTCTTGACGGCACCGATCATCGATTCCAGCGCGCGCGTGGCGGCGGCCTTGGAGATGTCGGCATGTTTTGCGATGTGCTCAATCAGTTCAGTTTTGTTCACAGGGGCCCCTCGGTGAGAGAAAGAGTTGATCAGGTTGTCTCTTCAAAAAATATTTGTCTCCCGGACCTTGCACGCGGCACCAGCCGTGTGGCGCAAGGAAGCGGGAG
>JANXLW010000209.1 GCA_025354965.1 Betaproteobacteria bacterium | reverse complement strand
TCGCAGTTCAGGTAGAAATGGCCCGCACCGACTTCAACCGGACCGTCACAAATTACAACCAGGCGATCGGCCAGTTCCCCGCCTTGTTGCTGGCCCGGGTATTTGGTTTTAAACCGGCGCAACCCATATAAACCGGATGATGAACAACAATGAACAAGTTGTCCCTCTGTGGCGTCAGTTGCAGGCGGCGGCGGCCGTCTTGCTCGCAATCCGCTCTGGCGTGTCCGGAACTGCAGCGCTGGCCACTATTGCGACCGATTTGCGGCCAGGCGTACAGGCGCTTGTCTTTCATGTGCTGCGCTCACTGGGGCGGGCAGAAGCCTTGCGACGCTTGCTTGCCAACCGAGCGCCACCACCACCAGCAGACGCTCTTTTGTGCACTGCGCTGGCGCTCACATGGCACGGGCAGGACGCGCCGTATGAGGTGTTTACGCTGGTCAACCAAGCGGTGGAAGCGGCCAAGAGAAATCCCGCTACGCAACCCCAGGCCAGTTTTATCAACGCCTGTTTACGTCGCTTCCTGCGTGAACGAGATGCCTTGGTGGCAAGCACAGACAAAAATCCGGTAGCGCTGTGGAACCATCCGAAATGGTGGATTGATCGACTTCAAAGAGAATGGCCCAATCACTGGCAAGCCATTCTTGCGACCAACAACGTTCAGGCCCCGATGACGCTGAGAGTGAACGTGAGGCGCTCTACAGTTGAATCCTGGTTGCAGGTACTCAAAGAGGCTGGACTGAACGCCATGGCAGCCGGTAACTGGGGAGCCACTCTGGAGCAGGCCAGACCGGTGGCGCAGATCCCCGGTTTTACCGACGGTGTTGTTTCGGTACAGGACGGCGCCGCACAACTGGCGGCTCCATTGCTACTGTCCGGCTTGGCAGCAGCGGGGCCGTTGCATGTTCTGGACGCGTGCGCCGCCCCAGGCGGTAAAGCCGCGCACCTGCTGGAGATGGCCGATTGCATGGTCACGGCGCTTGATGTAGACCCTGCGCGATGTGAGCGAATTCGGCAAACCATGCAACGACTGAATCTGCATGCCAAAGTTCTAGTGGCTGACGCGGTCGACACTTCTGCCTGGTGGGACGGGCAATTATTCGACGCGATTTTGCTGGACGCACCCTGCTCCGCTTCTGGCATCGTGCGACGTCACCCTGATATTCGCTGGTTACGCCGCGAGTCTGACATTGCTCAACTTGCGGTCGTGCAAGCTGCGCTGCTCAAGGCTTTGTGGCCCTTGCTCAAGTCGGCTGGACGATTCTTGTACTGCACCTGTTCAGTTTTCCGGGCGGAAGGGGAGAATCAGATACAAACGTTTCTTGCACACCACACAGATGCCTGTTTGCTGCCTTCGCCCGGGCATTTGTTGCCGCTGAACGGGTTAAATGGCAACACTGTCCCGGACAATCTCGCTTGTGACCATGACGGCTTTTATTACGCATTGCTGGAAAAGCGCCCGGCTTGACCTGTTCGGGATAATAGCCTGTGTGTGCCTGGCGTGGGGTCACCCCGGGCAGGTTCGCGCCGAGTCCGCAGCGGCAGAGATTTCCCTTGTAAAGTTTGAGCGTACGGCAGACGCAATCCTGCTGACGGCAAGCGTCAAATTTGAGTTGTCGGCGGTAGTCGAGGAGGCACTGCTCAAAGGTGTTCCCATGATTTTCGTTGCTGAAGCCGACGTGGTTCGTCAGCGCTGGTACTGGACCAACAAAAAGGTGGTGAGCGCCGAGCGCCATATGCGGTTGGCCTATCAGCCGTTAACCCGTCGCTGGCGGCTCAATGTCGCCTCGGGTCTGATTACCAACGCCGGGTTGGGGATGGCACTGAATCAAAATTTTGAGCAACTGTCCGATGCACTGGCGGCAGTACAACGCTTGTCGCGCTGGAAAATCGCCGACGTCTCGGAACTGGACCTCGAACAAAACCATCTCGTTGAATTCCGTTTTCGCCTTGACTTGTCCCAGCTGCCGCGCCCATTTCAGATTGGCACGTTGGGTCAGGCGGACTGGAATGTTTCGGCCTCCTCCAGCCAACCCCTGGTTCTGGAAAGCGTCAAGTGACCGACATCGGCAAGGCACCTTTGTCGAGTCGCTATTACCTGCGCAAGTCCCGTGCCATGCGCTGGACAGTTGGCATCGGCTTGGCCGCCATGGTGGCGGTCGGATTGGTGTTGCTGTTCCTGTTGACGCAGGCCACCACCAACCGCGAGATGTACGAGCGAAATTACGCGCGACTCTTTGCACTCAATGTGGTGGTTGCCAGCCTATTGTTGATCATCATTTTGTGGATCGCCTATCGCCTTATAACGCGGCTGCGTCAGGGCAAATTTGGCAGTCGTTTGCTGGTCAAGCTGGCCGCCATTTTTGCGCTGGCAGGATTCGCACCGGGCGTACTGATCTATGTGATTTCTTACCAGTTCGTGTCGCGTTCCATCGAAAGCTGGTTCGACGTCAAGGTTGAAGGTGCACTTGACGCCGGTCTGAATTTGGGTCGCGTCACGCTGGAAACCCTGTCCAACGATCTGGCCAACAAAGCGCGCACTTCAGCGTTGCAACTGGCAGACACGAAGGAGTTCAATGCTGCTCTGCCGCTGGAGCGCGCACGCGAGCAACTGGGCGCCAGTGACTTGCTGTTGTGGAGCGCGTCGGGGCAACTGATTGCTGCGGCCGGTCAGTCTCGCTACCAACTCAATCCGGAGCGACCCACTCAACAGCAGTTTCGCAATGCTCGAGGGCAGCGTGCGATCACCTGGATTGAGGGTTTGGATGATGCGATACCTGGCGTTGCCGGCAACGCCCGCATCCTGGCGCTGGTCCTGGTACCCAGTGCCAGCCTGACCGTGTTGAGTGAACCACGTTTTCTGATGGTGTCACAGACATTGCCGCCGACGCTGGTGGCCAATGCACTGGCTGTGACGGAGGCCAACCGGGAGTACCAGGAGCGAGCGTTGGCACGCGAGGGCCTTCGTCGCATGTACATCGGAACCTTGACTCTGAGCCTTTTTTTGGCGGTGTTTGGTGCCGTACTGCTGGCGGTTCTGCTGGGAAATCAGATTGCACGTCCATTGTTGTTGCTGGCCGATGGTGTGAGGCAGGTCGCAGCGGGAGATTTAACCCCGAAGGCGTCGTTGCAGGGTCGTGATGAACTGGATGGTTTGACCCGGTCGTTTGCCGAGATGACGCAACAACTGGCTGAGGCCCGGCAGGCGGTTCAGGCCAGCATGGAGCAGGTGAACGCTGCGCGTGGCAACCTGCAGACCATTCTGGACAATCTCACGGCAGGCGTCATGGTGCTTAACGCCCAAGGCGTCATTCAGTCCTCCAATCCAGGCGCCACACGTATTCTTCGCGTGCCCCTGGCCAGCTACGAGGGGCAACGGCTGGCGGCAATTGAAGGACTGCAAACGTTTGGAGAGAATGTACAGTCCCGTTTTGATTCCTTTCTGGCGACCCGCAGCGAACACGGTCTGGATCACTGGCAGCAATCTTTCGAGCTTGGCAGCGCTGGCGCCACCTCAACCGGCCGGCAAGCTGACGACACTCTTGTATTGGTCGCACGAGGAGCGGAGTTGCCAGGGCTCCAAAGGCTTTTGGTCTTTGACGATATTTCTGAAATCGTGTCTGCACAGCGCTCCCAGGCCTGGGGAGAAGTCGCCAGACGATTGGCGCATGAGATCAAGAATCCATTGACCCCGATCCAGCTTTCAGCCGAACGACTGGAGATGAAGCTGTCCGGCAAGGTCGCCCCGCCAGAGCAGGCTTTGCTTACCAAGTCGGTCAAAACCATCGTTGATCAGGTCGAGGCCATGAAGCGTCTGGTAAATGAGTTTCGGGACTATGCGCGGTTACCGGCGGCAGTATTGAGACCGCTTGACTTGAATGCGCTGGTGTCTGAAGTGCTGCAGTTGTACGCCAGCGAAACGTCGCAGGTACCGGTCCACATGCAGCTTGATGCACGCATTCCGAGAGTGATAGGTGACACCCAGCAGCTGCGCCAAGTGTTGCACAACCTGCTGCAAAACGCACAGGATGCCACAGAAACTGTCGACAACAGCAGCAAGACACTTGGTGTGACCGTCAAAACCCAGTGGCTTGCGACCAGCGGGCGGGTCCGTCTTACCGTTCTCGACAGCGGCACAGGCTTTCCCGAGCACATCCTGAAGCGGGCGTTTGAACCGTATGTCACAACCAAAGCCAAAGGCACCGGCTTGGGGTTGGCGGTCGTCAAAAAAATTGCTGACGAGCACGGCACCCGGGTGGATATTGTCAACCGCAGCTTTGACGGTAAAGTAGTGGGAGCCCAAGTGTCGTTATCATTCAACGTTGAAAATGTCGCGCTGGCCTGACCACGTGACTCAGGCATAGGCAAGGAACGCGCTAAATCATGGCAAATATATTGGTGGTTGACGACGAACTCGGCATTCGCGACCTGTTGTGGGAAATTTTGAATGACGAGGGGCATAGCGTTGAAGTGGCTGAAAATGCCGCCCAGGCCCGTGCTGCCCGATTGCGTGACCGGCCTGATTTGGTGTTGCTCGATATCTGGATGCCCGACACCGACGGCGTTACTCTGCTCAAGGAATGGTCATCCACCGGAGCGCTTACCATGCCCGTCATCATGATGAGCGGACACGCCACGATCGATACGGCGGTGGAAGCTACCAAAATTGGTGCACTGGCATTTCTGGAAAAGCCCATTACCTTGCAAAAGCTGCTTAAAGCGGTTGAACAAGGGCTTGCCCGCGGCGCCATTCGCAAGCCAATGACCGCGCTCATGAATTCACCGGTCTCGCCGCTGCAGGATGTTTCGGCGTTGGTTGGGCAACCGGTGGCTTTGGCGGCGGAAGCCGAGCCTCCATGCCAGCAAAGCTTCATGCTCGACAAGCCGCTGCGCGTGTCGCGTGATGAATTTGAAAAGGCTTATTTCGAGTACCACCTGGCCAAGGAAAATGGGTCCATGACAAGGGTTGCGGAGAAGACAGGACTCGAGAGAACACACCTCTATCGCAAGCTGAAACAATTGGGGGTTGACTTGACCCGCGGCAAGCGCAACGCCGCCTGATGGGTCGGCTTCGAAGACGGCGGGGATGCTGCTATACTCACGCGCTCTGGCCCGGTAGCTCAGTCGGTAGAGCAGAGGACTGAAAATCCTTGTGTCGGTGGTTCGATTCCGCCCCAGGCCACCATCTTTTCTTCCCAGATAGTCCCAAAACAGCCGAAAGTCTTTGTAAATCAAGGACTTGCAAGAGAAATCAGGCTCAGGCGGACTCATTTAATCCCACATAGTCCCGCGCGTGCTTGTACCCCCGGTTGTACCCTAGAGTGATCCCTGTCTTGATCATCTCTGGGGGTACAACATGGGTCTATTAAGTGATACACAAGTGAGGGCTGCGGCGCCTCGCGACACCGAATATTTTCTGCGTGATGGCGATGGGCTATACCTGCGCGTCAGACCCACCGGGAAGACTTGGGCCTATCGGTACCAAGTGGCTGGCAAGGCCGCGAAGCTGGGGTTGGGTGCATACCCCGCCGTAAGCCTCGCCAGAGCCCGCCAGAAGGCGCGGGAGATGGCCGAGACGCGGGCAGAGGGGGTTAATCCTCAAGAAGCTCGCCGCCTTGAGGCCGAACAGGAACGTTTGGCCAAACTCAACACCTTTGAACTTTTGGCGCGTGCATGGCATGGCCAGACGGCAAAAGACCGTCAATGGTCTGCCGGTTACGCGGAAAAGGTGATCCGGCATCTGGAATTGCACATCTTCCCGTGGATTGGTCACTTGCCGGTGGAGGCTATCAAGCCCACGGAACTCGTCCGCTGCCTGCACCGCATCAAGGAGCGTGGCAACCTTGAGACCGCACAGCGCGTGCGCGAAGCCGTGCAGCATGTGTACCAGTATTCCGTGGATAACGGCACCTTGGAGCCTGCCCGGAATTTTGTCAACGCCCGTACAGCAGGCTTGCCGCCGCCGCGCAGCCGGCACTACGCGGCCATCACCGATCCCAAACAGCTCGGGCAGTTGCTGCGCGATATTCAGGCCTACAAAGGCAATGTTCTGACGCGCGCCGCGTTGCAATTGGCACCCATGCTGTTCCAGCGGCCCGGGCAACTGCGGCTGGCCCATTGGGAAGACATCAGTCTTGAGCACAAGATATGGCGGTGCCCACCGGAGAAGATGAAGCTGCGGGAATGGCAAAAACGTGACAGCCGGACGCCGACCCATCTGGTGCCGCTGCCACGGCAGGCGGTGGAGATACTTCAGGACATTCAGCCGCTGACAGGACCGACCGGGCCGATATTTCGCAGTATGGCGAAGCGCTCGGAGGCGACGCGGTACATGAGCGACAACACGATCAACAGCGCGCTGCGCACGCTGGGTTACGACACGAAGGAGCAGATCACCGGACACGGCTTTCGGGCGACAGCCCGCACCATGATCCGCGAATACTTGGGCTGGGACCGGGATGTCATCGAAAGGCACCTGGCCCATGTTTCTGACGAAGAACTGGGCGGTAGCTATGACCGGACCACGTTCCTGGCGCAGCGGCGCGAGATGGTGCAGCTATGGGCGGACTTTCTGGATGATCTTGCGAAGGGCAAGGAACCTGTTCTGGCTGACAACGTGCGCCATTTGAAAGAGAAGAGGCGTGCCGCCTGATCTTTGCGGCTGCGGTGACCTTTGAACAAGTTATCCGCAGGTATGTCGCCAAGTCTCAGTTTCGCAAAGCGGATGCTTGGTATCCCTCTGGGTTGTCGATCCATAGCTGCAATGAGGCGCATTGCCAGGCCGAGGCCCGCCCACCCAGGTGGACGGGTGCGGGGAAGCGGCCCTCGGCGACACGTCGATAGATGGTTGACCGGCTGAGCGCAGTGATGCGCATCACGTCGCGCAAGCGGTAGAAGGCTGGAGCGGGTAAGGGAGCCGCTGCGACAACACGGTTGAGGGGTAGGGCTGGGAAGATATGGTGGTGCATGGCATGTCCTGATTCGTCAATGCCTGAAGGGTGCCGCAGAGATCTTGATGCGAGAACCCAGCGGAGCGCAGATTGGCGTACCGGCGAGCGTGCCGTGCCACTGGAGACGGCCCGTTCATTGGGGGACAAGCGCCCAGAGGGGGAAATTGTCGAGTCGGCTCTGCTGCCTTGAC
>JANXLW010000298.1 GCA_025354965.1 Betaproteobacteria bacterium | reverse complement strand
CCGCGCCCGCGATCTGCTGCTGCGCACACTGCGCCCGATCAAGCAGATAGCCGAAGCGGTGGGCTTCCAGAATGAAAAGAGCTTCATTCGGGCGTTTCGAGTCTGGGTTGGCCAGTCGCCGGCGGAATTCAGACGCGTGGGACGACCCTGAGCACAATCTTGGATCTATGGATCTTTCCCGAAATGATGACAGGTCAATACCAAACAATGCCAAACTCGGTTCAGCTTGTCGGGTGGATCAGGCTGCTGGGGCACTCAGCTCCGCGGCTGTCCCCCGGCCTGCGGCCTCCGCCTTTATGCCGCTGCGCTGTGTGCCCCAACAGCCCGATCCTGCATGCAGTGTTGTATTCCAAGTAGGCGAACCACCGATGCCGGCCGCCGAGGGCGATGCAGTGGATGGCGCAGCGTGGACTTGGGGTTTTGCCAAATAAAGGAGGAGGCCAAAGGCCGGGGGACATTCGCGGAGCCATCCACTGCGTCGCCCTCAGCCTACACACGCCTGAGATTCGGACTTGCAAAGGCAATCTACGTCAGACATTCATGGGGCGAGGATGATGCCGCCAATTCCATACCATCTCAATAAGCATCGCTGCTCATTGCCAATAGCTGCGGCAACTCGGCCATGTGGTCAAACAGACGGCTGGCACCGGCTTGACGCAGCGCCGGGCCCTGTTCCGGCATGGGGCAGTAGGCCCAAACGGTGGCACCGGCGGCGACACCGGCCGCCACACCGGTAGCTGAATCTTCGATCACCAAACACTGCTGCGCTGGCGCCTTCAGATGCTGTGCGGCGGCCAGGTACACATCGGGCGCAGGTTTGGAGCGTGCCATTTCATGCCCGCTAAAAATGTGACCCTCAAAGAAACCGATCAGCCCGACCTTGGTTAGCTGCATTTCGACCTTGAAGCGATCAGCGCCCGAAGCGCAGGCAATTCGCTGCAAGGTATGCGCCTGTGCGGCCGCCACAGCGGCATCGGCGCCGGCAACAATCTCCAGCCGCGCATCAAGCTCCAGATTGCGCCGCTGGTAAAAGAGTTGCATCCAGTCGTCAGTGAGTGGCTGCCCGGTACGTGCCTCAATGGTGACGCGCTCGTCACGCACCGTCTTGCCGACAAAGAGGTGCATGCACTCCTGCGGCGTCATGACCCAACCAGCCTCGGCCAGCATATCGCGCAGTACACCGTTGGTGATCGGTTCGCTGTCGACCAGCACGCCATCGCAGTCGAACAGAATTGCTTCGAATTTCAAGAGTGAATCACCACCTACGCTCAGTCTTTCTTCTGGCGTCGCGCCTTTTGTTGTTCCAGCGTCTCGGTCGGGGCACCGGCCTTGACCCACCCCGCATAACCGCCATCGATATGCGCCACATTGGTCATGCCCATGTCCTGCAAAGCCTTGGTTGCCAGCGCGCTGCGCCAGCCGGCGCCGCAAAACAGGACGAACTCTTTGGACTCATCGGCAAACAGCGGTTTGTGGTAGGGCGAGGCGGGGTCGACCCAGAACTCCAGCATGCCACGCGGCGCATGGTAGGCGCCGACCACAGTACCGTCGGCCAGTTCACGAATGTCGCGGATGTCCACGATCTGAACATTGTCGTCATTCAAGCGGGCCTGAACCTGCGCCACCGAATAGGTTTTGACCTGGGCCATGGCCTCGGACACGAGTTGTTGATAACCTTTGGTGATGGGCATTTTTTCTCCTTACTGCAACCAAAGCGTTGAGTCTACCCAGATAAAGCTACCCTGGATTCAGTCGACGATTACCCCACCAGCAGCGCAGTGATTCAAAACGTCCTCGTTCAGAATCCTGGCGTCCATTGCCACAATGAGGGTTCTGGCATCGTCTTCACCTGTCTTTGAACCAAATGTTGGTGCGCTGCCGGCTGGCTATTGAAAAACGTGTCGCTATCGGACCAAGCGCTCTCTACTCACCATCGTCGCCACTGTCATTTCCATGACCGGCTGCAGCGTGTTGCAGCCCGACGCCCACTTGGCGGCATTCAGTACCCAGATGACGGGCTTGAGTGAGTCGGCCAAAGCAGGCCAATTTCATGGCCCGGCCACGATAGGCTCCATTGCCGATAGCACGCTCGCCTTACCGGTCCCCGTCAAGAGCCCATTGGAAGGCCAGGCCACGCTGACCCCTGCGCAGGCGGCAGACCTGCTGAGCGGCAAGTGGTACATCAACATAACAACCTCAACCCGCCCCCGAGGTGAGATTCGCGGACAGATGATTCTGCGAGAGTGAGGCAATGAAGCGATCACCTTGCGGCCCGGTCCACAACGGCCAGGGGTCCGCTTTAGAGCTCGCGGCCTTGTGCGTCACGACGCCTGTTGCAGCAACAACTTGATGTCTGCCGCCAGCATCTGGGCGCCGCTGCCATAGCGCGTGTACAAGCGCAACTTGCCATTGGTGTCAAAGACATAACTGCCGGCGGAATGGTCCATGGTGTAGCTGGTGGCGGTCTGGCCATCCACTTTTTTGTAGTAAACCTTGAAGTCTTTCGCGACGACTGCCAGTTGTTCCGGCGTGCCATAGAGCGCCAAAAAAGTTGGGTCGAAATTTTCCATGTAAGCCTTCAGCACTTCGGGTGTGTCACGTTGCGGATCGACCGTGACAAACAGGCCCTGCAGACGCGCACCGTCCTGGCCCAGCAGCTTTTTCACTTCAGCCAGCTCGGCCATGGAAGTGGGGCACACATCCGCACACTGTGTATAACCAAAGAACAGCACCACCACCTTGCCGGCAAAGTCTTTCAGGTTTCTGGGTTTAGCGTTGTGGTCGGTCAAGGCAAAATCGCGCGCGTAGTCGGCACCGGTGACGTCGATGGCCGCAAAGCTCGGCTTTTTCTCGGAGCAGGCAGAAATAAATCCTGCAGCCCCTGTGATACAAGCCAAGGCCAGCAGCAATTTCAGAGAATTTCGTGTCTTCATGTTAATCCGTTGGGAAAAGTGCTGAATTCAAAAAACATAATGATCTACCAGCAGGGCGGCAAACAGCGCGCTGAGGTGGATGAGTGAAAAGCGAAAAGTCTTGCGCGCCAGTTCATCCGAATAGTCGCGCCACAGGTAGAAAGCATACAGACAAAACCAGACGCCTAAACCGAGCGCCACGACCAGATAAATCCAGGAGCTCATGCCATAGATGTAGGGCATCAGGCAGGCTGCAAACAAAATCAGCGTGTACAGCAGAACCATCAGCCGGGTGAATTCGTTGCCGTGCGTGACCGGCAACATCGGCAAGCCCGACTTGCGATAGTCTTCGACACGGTACAGCGCCAGCGCCCAGAAATGCGGCGGCGTCCACAAGAAAATAATCAGGAACAAAATGAGCGCTTCCGGCCCGACGTCCCCCGACATGGCGGCCCAGCCCAGCACCGGCGGCATGGCCCCAGAGGCGCCACCAATCACGATGTTTTGCGGCGTCATCGGTTTCAGGATGACGGTGTAGACCACTGCATAACCGACGAAGGTGGCAAAGGTCAGCCACATGGTCAGCGGGTTGACCCAGACATACAGCAGCGTCGAGCCCGCCACACACAGCACGGCCGCGAACAGCAGGGTCTGGCGGTCCTCCAGCGCACCTTGCGCGGTAGGGCGCCAGGCGGTACGCTTCATCTTGGCGTCAATGCCTTTTTCCACAATGCAGTTGAATGCCGCCGCCGCACCTGCCACCAGCCAGATACCCAGACAGGCCAGCAGCGCCAGCCGAACTTGCGCCCAGCTCGGCACACCTGGCACAGCCAGCACCATGCCGATCAGGGCACAAAACACAATCAGCTGAATCACACGCGGCTTGGTCAAGGCGTAAAACTGCCTGAACCGTGATGTTGAAACGAGGGGTAAATGGGTACTCATTGGCGGCCGCTGACAGCAGCTGTCCAGGTCAGGGCGACAACCAGCGCGCCGGCCCCGCCCGTGTGCAAAACGGCGGCCAACAAGGGCCAGTCAAGTACCACGTTGCTTAAACCGGTGGCCAATTGCAGACCAGTGAGCGCCGCTATCCAGCGTGACGGTCTGCGCAGCGCCGGCACACGGTACAGGCGCCAGGCCAACACTCCGAGCAATGGCAGAACCAGCAGCGCCATCAGACGATGAACATAGTGAATGGCAGTCAAGGCGGAAAAATTGATGTGCTCGCCGCTGCCGGTGAAACCCAACTCGCGCCAGACCTCAAAACCCTGCCGGAAATCCATCGGTGGCCACCAACTGTTCTGGCACATCGGAAAGTCGGTGCAGGCCAGAACGGCGTAGTTGGTACTGACCCAGCCGCCCAGCGCGACCTGCAACGCCAGCAAGGCAAAAGACAGCCACAGCAGCTTGCGCAAACCGGTTGCGATGGCAATCGGTGGAACTGCCCGGTCAAGCGGGCCCGACCGCACCACCTGCACGCACAGCAGTGCCAACAGCACCAGCCCTCCCAGCAAATGCAACGTGACAACGGCGGGAAACAGCTTCATCGTGACCGTCAGCGCACCAAAAGCACCCTGAATGCAAACCCATAACAAGGTCAGCGTGGGCAACCAGGGACTCGATCGTTGCTGCCGCGCATTTCGTCCACGTCTTAGCCAGGCAGCCACCGCCAGCACCAGGATGAGAACACCAACGCTGGTTGCCAGGTAGCGGTGAATCATTTCAACCCAGGCTTTGCCGTGCGTCACCGGGCCGCTGGGCATGGCACTCTGAGCGGCCGCAATGTCGGCGTTGGCACCGATCGGGCTGGCGTTGCCATAGCAACCCGGCCAGTCGGGGCAGCCCAGTCCCGAGTCAGTCAAGCGCGTGAAGGCGCCAAACATGAGCAGATCAAAAGTGAGGAACAGGGTCAGCAACGTGAGCGCATGCAAGCGTCGCAACGGCGTAGCACGGCGATGTTGATACCAGACCCAGGCCAACGGCCCGAGCGCCAGCAGCAAGCCCACCAGCATCAGGCGCGCCAGCGGCGACAGGTTGTACAAAGCAGTCGCAGTCATTACCGTCCTATTGAGCCGGCTCACGACCAGGCTGATCCCACGACGCCGATGCGCGTAGCAGGCGATCCAGATCCCGCTTCGCCTTGGCAGCGCTGGCAATATCGAAGTCAGCCGGAAAACGCATCATCCAGTTGCCCATCGGGTCCACCAGATACAGGTGTTGTGCGAGTTGATGCCCGCTTGCCGGTACCAGCCAAGTGGACAGATCGACCGATGCCACACGCAACACGGTGGCCTCTTTCAATGCGGGTAGCAGCTTATCGGGCACCGGCTGGTCGTCCGCTATCAGCCAGATCCAGTCCAGCCGGTCCTTGTCTTTGCCCAGGCTTTCGCGCAACTGGCGCTGCAGGTACAAGTGATGACTGCAAACCTCGTCGCAGGCGCCGCCCGCCACACTCAGCAGCAACCACTGCCCTTTGAGCGCCCGTAGACTGCTTTTTTGCCCGGTCAGGCTGACACTCGCCAAGTCGGGCAAAGGCCGCTGCGGCTCAATCAGTTCACCAAAATTGCGCCGGCCCTCGGGACGCACCACGTAATAGGTGAAATACGAAGCCAGCACCGGCGCGGCACAGACCAAAAATACGGCCAGCATCTTCCAGCGTCCGCTGCCGGTACGTCGGGCTTCCATGTCCATGGCTAGCCCGGGCAGCGCAATGGAATGAACCGTCAGGCCCAGCGGTTGGTCACTGTGGCGGGCGGATGAATCGTCTAACAATTTGAAACCAGACATAAAGTATTGCGATCAGTGCAGCCAGTGCAAACCATTGGAAAGCATAGCCGTAGTGTTTTTCCAGCCCGCTGGCAACGCGCGGCCAGTCACGCAGCAAGCCGTCACCGGCATCACCTGTTTGCTGTACCGAGACCGGCAGCAGTGGCATGCCGATCTCGGCGCTGAAACTAACCATATCCACATTTTGCCGGATAAGCCCGGTCTCGGGACCGCCGAGCTGGTATAACTTGACCGGTGGCGGGGCAATGCGACCCTGAATTTCAACCACACCAGCCGGCGTTTCAATCTGCGGCAGGATCGCTCGATCAACAAAGTTGCGCGCCACCCAACCCCGCTGGACCAGTATGACCGCACTACTGCCCTCCAGTCTCAGGGGCGTCACGACATACAGGCCCTGCTTGTCGTTCATCTGGCGGTTGTCCAGATACACGGTGTGCTCCGGCATCCAGCGACCCCGCAGAGTCACTGTCCGGTGCAGGACACTGGCGGGATCAGCCAGGGACGCCAACGCCTGCCCCGTCAGCATGGGCAAGTTTGCGCGGCTGTCTACACTGCCCTGCGACACCAGTTTCTGGGCCGCACGCGACAATTGCCAGCGTCCGAGTGCCAGCGTGGAGGCTATTGCGAACACGGTACCCAATGTGATCAACCAGAATTTCCAGCGTGCATTCACGACATAATCCGGTCCATGAAATATTGGGTTATTCTTGCGTTTGTCGCCATCTTCGGCAGTCTGGCCACTGCTCTCGTTTTCATGCTGAAGAAAAATACCAACGGAAAATCCAGGGAGCAAAAAATGTCATTCGCACTGGCATTGCGGGTAGGCTTTTCAATTCTACTGTTCATCAGCATTCTGCTGGCTTGGAAGCTCGGTTACATACAGCCTACCGGCATCCATTCGGGGCAGTAAATAAAACTTTGACCAACAAACAAAAGGCACCGCATGCGGTGCCTTTTGTTGTTCAGTGCAGCTCT
>JANXLW010000142.1 GCA_025354965.1 Betaproteobacteria bacterium | reverse complement strand
GCGTTTGGCGCCGACGCGCTGCGCTTCACCTTTGCCTCGCTGGCGTCGCTGGGGCGCAGCATCAACTTCGACACCAAGCGCTGCGAAGGCTACCGCAATTTCTGCAACAAGTTGTGGAACGCCAGTCGCTTTGTGCTGATGAACTGCGAAGGCCACGATTGCGGCTTGAACGAGCACACCAAAGAGGACTGTGCGGTTGGCGGTAGCGCGCACGGTTATCTCGATTTCAGTGCGGCCGACCGCTGGATCGTCTCGCTGTTGCAGCGCGCAGAAGCTGATGTTGCCAAAGGCTTTGAAGAATACCGTCTGGACAACGTTGCCAGCGCAATTTATGACTTTGTCTGGAACGAGTTTTGCGACTGGTATCTGGAAATCGCCAAAGTGCAGCTTCAACAAGGAAAAGACAACCCGGACAGACAGGCCGGTCTGGCCCAACAACGCGCCACCCGTCGCACGCTGATCCGCACACTGGAAACCATCCTGCGCCTGGCACACCCGGTCATCCCGTTCGTGACCGAAGAACTGTGGCAAAAAGTGGCGCCGGTGGCCGGGCGCAGTGGTGAATCCGCTTCAATCGCCGCCTACCCTCAGGCACAGCCGGAACGCATCGACGAAGCATCGCTGGCGCACGTTGGAAAACTCAAAGCGCTGGTGGATGCCTGCCGCAATCTGCGCGGCGAAATGAGCGTCTCGCCGGCCACCCGGTTGCCGCTTTATGTGATTGCCAGCCAGACTGCGCAAGCGGCCTTTCTGAAACAGTCGGCGCCGGTATTGCAAGCGCTGGCGAAGCTGAGCGAGGTTCGTGTGTTCCACGATGAGGCCGCCTGGTCCGTGGCCGCTCAGGCCGCGCCCGTGGCGGTGGTGGGTGAGGCACGCATCTGCCTGCACATGGAGATTGACGTCGCCGCCGAAAAAATTCGACTGGGCAAAGAAGCCGCTCGACTGGAGGGCGAAATTGCCAGAGCCAACGGCAAATTGGCCAACGCTGCTTTTGTCGCCAAGGCACCACCCGCCGTGATTGAGCAGGAACGCAAACGGGTGGCCGATTTTGTGGCGAACCTGGCCAAGCTGAATGACCAGTTGGCGCGACTGGGTTAAGGCTTTTCCCCTAGCGACGACGCAGCAGGTGAAAAAACTCGTTGTCTACGGTCTGTTGTTCCACCAACTCGTTACCGGTCTGTTTGGCAAACGCCTGAAAGTCCCGCACCGAACCGGCGTCGGTGGCGACAATGCGCAG
The DNA here is from genome assembly GCA_025354965.1 of Betaproteobacteria bacterium. GTDB lineage: Bacteria > Pseudomonadota > Gammaproteobacteria > Burkholderiales > Burkholderiaceae_C > Rhodoferax. Next base: position 21,219 of record JANXLW010000142.1, on the reverse strand, counting down.
AAGCTGTCCGCTGTGCATCTCTGACAGTGCCTTTTTAGCCTTCAGGATGGGCAACGGGCAATTCAGGCCACGGGCGTCAAGTTCTTTGTCAATTTGCATCTGATTTTCTCGAGAGGGCACAAGTTTAGTGACTTCGGCGTTAAGCCCGTTTGGGAAACTCGACAAACTGAGGCTCATGTCCGCGTGAGCGCAACCAGTCGGCCAGTGCGTAGCCGGTGCCGGCCGGCCAGCACTTCACTTGTTCAGGCTCAAAAAGCCGGTAGTCCACCAGTTCGGGCGAAAGAATCACGTCGCCCTGGCACGTCGCATGATAGGCAATGATGATCTGGTTCATGCGTTGAAAATCATAGACACCGATCAGGCTCAACTCGCTCGTTTGCAGACTGGTTTCTTCCTTGATCTCACGCGCAATACCGCCCTGCGGCGTTTCGCCGGCCTCCATGAACCCGGTGATCAACGCGAACATCTTGCCGGGCCAGGCGGCGTTTTGCGCCAGCAAAATTTTTCCCTGGTACTCGATCACCGCCGCCAATACAGGTGTCGGGTTATTCCAGTGGGTGTAGCCGCAGGCAATGCAACGCAGACGCTCTTTTTTGCCGCCATCTTCCAGCTGCGCGATGAATTCCAGCGCGGTCGCACACTGCGGGCAAAATTTGAATGAATGAGCCATGGCGCGCCATCAAACCGGAAATACGCCGGTGGAAAGGTAGCGGTCACCACGGTCGCAGACAACAAAAACGATAGTCGCCTTGTTTGCGTGGCGGGAAATTTCTTGCGCCACGCAGCATGCACCGGCAGCAGAAATGCCGGCAAAAATGCCTTCTTCGCGGGCCAGTCGACGGCACATTTCTTCGGCATCTTCCTGGCTCACATACGCCAACTGGTCAACCTGGGTGGGGTTGTAGATTTTGGGCAAATATTCCTGCGGCCATTTTCGGATGCCGGGAATACGGGAACCTTCCTTCGGTTGCACACCGATGATTTTGACGGCCGGGTTTTTCTTCTTTAAAAACTGCGAAACGCCGGTGATGGTGCCGGTGGTGCCCATGGCACTGACGAAATGCGTGATTTGTCCGTGCGTGTCATCCCAGATTTCAGGGCCGGTGGTCTCAAAGTGGATGCGCGGATTGTCGGCATTGGCAAACTGGTCCAGCACGCGCCCTTTGCCGTCGGTCTGCATTTGCAAAGCCAAATCCCGTGCGTACTCCATACCGGCGCTCTTGGGCGTGAGAATCAGCTCGGCGCCAAACGCCTTCATGGTTTGGGCGCGCTCGACGGACAAGTCTTCGGGCATGATCAAAATCATGCGATAGCCCCGGATGGCGGCGGCCATAGCCAGCGCAATACCGGTGTTGCCCGATGTCGCTTCAATCAGCGTGTCGCCGGGCTTGATCTCGCCGCGCTCCTGCGCCCGGCGGATCATCGACAAGGCCGGACGATCTTTGACCGACCCCGCCGGGTTGTTGCCTTCGAGCTTGCCCAGAATGACGTTGCCACGGCTGGCATTTTCCTCAGCACAAACGCGTTGCAGTCTGACCAATGGCGTCTTGCCGATGGAATCTTCAATGGTTGGATATTTCATACCCCGCACTGTGCCATAATTCGCGCCTTCGCTTCTCATGGCCCGAGTGGTGGAATTGGTAGACGCACGGGACTCAAAATCCCGCGCCGCAAGGCGTGCCGGTTCGATTCCGGCCTCGGGCACCAGGCGTTTGTTTTGTTGACGCCTGAAAGACAGACCATGACGGGTACTTTTTGTCAAGTCGCTGACGGTACTTAAACCCGACTACGTTAATCGGGTAATTTGTCACGTTTCCTGATTTTTCTCATTTTCAGGTTTAACATTTACTCACAAACTCTGTTAAATTAACTTAAACGTTACGACAAATCAATCTTCGACAAATCTTTTGATTGACTTGAATAGAAACTTAGGCTAGTGGAAAAACTTTTAACAGAAGCGGATTCTGTCGACTGCGGACTCTGAAATCGGGACTCATGTTTGGTTCTATTGAACCTTTGAAAGTGCACTATGACGTTATCTCTGGTGGAACACACCAACAAGATTCGAACCTTGTTGGTCGATGACAATGTTCTGTTTCGAAGCGGGCTGGCAGCGCTGATCTCGGCACAGCCAGACTTCTCGGTGGTGGGTGAGTTGCGTGGCGGCAAGGAAGCGGTGCAGGCCTGTTTGACCATGGAGCCTGACCTGATTATGTTGGACATCCTGCAATTCGGTAGCAGTGGAATCGACACCGTGGCGCAGATCAAACGTCGCCAGCCAAAGGTCAGCGTGATACTCCTAACCAACTTCAGAAACGAGGACTATGTACGCGCCGCCCTGGAGGTTGGCACCGACGGCTATGTGTTGAAGGACACCACTTTCGAAGACTTGCTGGCGTCCATGCGCAGCGTGGCGTCGGGCAAAAAATACCTCAGCCCGGATGTCATGGGTCGCGTCGTCGAAGGCTTTTTGCATCCCGAGCAAGCGCAAGCCAAATCATCGCAACTGGAGTCGCTCACCAAAAGGGAGCGTAGCATTTTGCAACTGATCGCCGAAGGTCGCACCAATCGCGGCACTGCCGAATTCCTCAATCTGAGCCCCAAGACGGTAGAAAAACACCGCGCCAGTCTGATGCACAAACTCGGCTTGCGCAATGCTGCTGAACTTACCTTGGCAGCGATGGACCTGGGGTTGATCGCACGGCCAAAATCACTGTCCCGCCTGGTCGGTGATCGGCGCGCGCAAACTTTTGTGATGTGAAGCAGAACGCACTGCTTCAAGGCACAGTCCAGTCGGTGTCCGCCACCAGTGCGGTGCCACCCCCGTCTGCAAAGCGCACCATGTAACCGCCCTTGGAGGCGAAGCGCTGTCCCGGCGCCAGACTCAAACGCGGGTAATAACCGTTGACCATGCGGTGACTGAGCATCACTTCAACCCGCTCGACCAGGTAGTCGCGAACGAAGCTGTCCAGCATATCGTTTAAAGTTTCGGCCAGAATGCCACAGGCGACGTAAGTATCCGTCTGCACCCGCTCAGCCACCAAGGGTATCTGCTTGATCTTGAACCAGCCCAGCGGAAAATTCATCCTCACTTTGCGCAGCTCCGGCAAGTCCAGTGGATAAGTCATGCGCACATCGGTACGCCAGCTTGGGGGCAAGGGTGCATTCTCAAGCCCTGCCAAAATTCCAGACACCAGGGTGCTGGTGGCCAGAGTTGGCAGCTGCGGTGGCAGCGCCGCCAGATCGCTTGGGCGCAGCCACAGCACCAGCGCGTCCTCACGACCGAGGTCTTGCAATACCGCGCTGAGTTCTGCACTGTCGCTCGCCTTGCGCGACAACACCCTATCCTCAATCTCGATGCCAGACGCCGAGAGCTGGGCGCCAAGGGCACGCGCGGCCGCTTCACCGATGTCAGCCTGGCGGTACACCTGCACCAGGCGTCGCGCTGGCGGTCGGTCAGTGTTACTGGCCGAGGGGTCGGTGAGCCAACTGGCCATCAAATCGGCCTCCAACAACACGCCGCGCGAAAAATAAACCGGATAGAAATCATCTTCTGCCACCACCGGCAGCTCCACATTGGGCAACAGGCAGGGCAATTTGGCGGCCTGGCAAAAGCGGTGTACCGGCGCCCAGTTCCGTGCACCCAGGCCCGAGATCACGGCGAACACCGGCTCGGCCGCCAACTTCATGCGCAGCTGCTGCTCCCACTGATCGGGCTCTCCTGTGAGTTGCCAGACATGCAGTTGCCAGCGGCGCGAGACCCGGTATTCGATCTCGCGCGAGGCCTGCATGGGGCGCAAGCCGCCGCGAATAAAGGAATTCTTGTCAGCAAAGAATCGCTCCATGACATCCAGCATGCCTTTGCGCTGGGTCGCATCGGCGTCCGGCGTGATGATGGTGGCAAAGTGCAGCGTTTCGTCACTCACACCGGGCACTGCCGCTGCACTCAGGATCTTCAAGTAGTCGATGAGTGCGGTCATGCTGGCGTCGTCGAGCGCGTAACGCGGCATCAGGTAATTGAGCACTCGTCCGTTGGGCGCCCTGCCCTCGCGAATGGTCTGTGCCAAGCTGGCGTCGGTATAGGGCTCGCGGGTCGAACGGTAGCCCGCCACATGCGGCAGACTCATGTCTTTGACGTTGGTTGAATGGGGTCGGAACAGGTACTTGCCAATGATGGGCGGCACCACGATACGGCCCTCGGTGGTGCCCAAGCCGCTGGAACGGTGGCAGGTAATGCAAGCGGCAGCGATACCTTCAACGCTGACACCCGCCTCACGTGCGCCGCGCAGCACCGTGCCCGACGCCAGCACACCTTGGCGGTAGATGACCTCGCCGGCGCTGGCCTGCGGTTCGGCGCTACAGAGCGCCGCGCTCGACGCCGCCAGCAGAGCCAGCAGGCAACGACACAGCAGCTCGGCCATTGCCGGTGGGCATTTCATCGTGCTGCATGGTCCGGCTCGCACATCGCTGCGACCTGGATGTATTGTTCCAACAGATCGTCGGGCGTGGCAAAGCCGTCGATGCGCACCCAGGGTTTGCCAGGTGCCGCGCGCATCAAGGTCAGCGGATCGTGGCTCATCTTGTCGCCGTTGTAGGCGTTAAAGGCCTTCTGCGCCGCAATGCTGGCACCTACCGTGCCGGTGTAGTGCTGCCACTGGTTGCCGGCCTTGAATTGCCTGGCGTATTGGCGCAGGCGCGCCGGTGTGTCCTGCTCCGGGTCGATGGAGATCGATACCATGTGCACTTTCTCGCGCTCGACGCCCAGGCGCGCCTGCAAGCGCGAGAACACCTGGCTCATCAGCGGGCAGATGCCAGGACAGGTGGTGTAGATGAAGTTGAGTATGGTCGGACGTCCATCATCGAGTTCCTGGGGCAGCAGCACCTTCTTGCCATCGTCGCGCACCAGCCAGATAGCGGGCACGGCGTAGTCCGCCATCGAAACCTTCAAGCCCTTGCTCACCGCATGCTGATGAGCCAGCTCATCGGCTGTGGCACCGTGCGCCAAGGCCGTCGAGGGGGCCAGACTGACGGCAAGCGCCAGCACGGTCAACAAGGCCAACACAGTGCGAGGTCTGAAAAGGAGCCAATGCATGACGGCAGTCTACTCGCGCCACAACGCTTGGGTTTACATCGGCTTGGTAAAGCGTGCGGGGTCCAGCACCGGGTTCAGCGCCACCTTGTCGATCAGGATTCTTTGCGTCCCCGCCCCCGGCATGCCTTCGACCGCCGTGTCAAGCTCATGCGCAATCAACAGACCATCCACCGGCTTGTAGTTGCGGAAGTACGTTACCACGGTGTGCAATTTGCCGTCCAGGCGGCGCGGTGCACCATCCATCTTGACGTCCAGAAAAGTCTGCGCATCGATCCACACATGGCGCACCTCGCCATTCTTCAACGCCAGCTTGAGTTTGTAGGTATTGCGGCCGTCAACTATTTCGGTGCCGTCCAGCGCCACTTGCGTGCCTTTGGCGGCGTAATCAGCCAATGGGCCGTCCAAAGCTTGCTGCTGGCTGGCAGCCTTCAATTCGTCGGTGCTGTACGGCTCCACCTCATGACGCCCCAGGAACGGCCGGAGCTTCCATCCGGTCGCGCCGTCATAGACTTGAACCGCGGTATCTCCCTGAAACGGAATCTCAAGACGACTCTTGAGTGGGCGCTCGAGATCCATCCGGAACGGCAGTTGAATCACCTTCGCGGACTCCTTTTCACCTTTGCCAAACACCGCCTTGCGCACTTCGGCCTTGGCTTGTGCTTTTGACAGTGCCCGATCCAGCATCGCAACGCGTCCCCCATCGGAGCGCGGCTGACCGGCGTCGAGCTGGCCCGACATCGACATCGTCTGAATATGCTTCCAGGCGTTCAATCCACCTCTGGCTTGCATATTGCGGTCGACAATCTGCGCAGCACTCAACGTCGCCGCGGCAGCAACTGTAGGAGCCGCTGTCACGCTTGTCGCGTCGCCGGCGGCCCAGCCCGATGTTGCCAGGCAAGCGGTCATGGCCAACAAGACAAATTTATATTGCGTCATCTTTCTTCCTTTTCAGGCGCGAGCCCAACATTGTTCCAGTGATCAATTGACGATCATGTCCTCGGCGTGAAAATCTCCAATCACAACGCTGACGCGGCTTCCAGCCTTAACCAGTCGCCCTGGATTGCCAAAGATCATGAAATAGTTCCGGTCCACTTCGGGTGCTGCACCGGTGCGCAACTCGCCCACGTTTTCCATCGCAGGCACAGCCAGCCGGGTATGCGTCGCCTCGTCAATCAAATAGGCTTTGCCCTTCAGGTCGTTGACCGGCCTGGCCTTCTGGGCGTCGAGCACACGATAGCGAAAAGCCAGCATATAGCCACTTGAAACCGGGTGCACACCAATTACCTCGACACCCCAGTTACGCTTGTAATACTGGCCCTGTCGGATACGCCAATTGGCCGCCAGTTGCGACGGGTCAGTCGCCGCTGGCACAACATTGGCGGGCGCAGTGACCAACAGTGCCGCAACAGCGGTCGACTCGGCACACGCACCTGGGGTGGCGGCGCTACCCGCAACGCAAGTGGCGAGCAGCAGCCATCTGGCACGTGAAGTCGTCATGCACATCGCCTAGTTGCCCGACAACGGGATGTTGAAGGCGCCAGCCGAAGTGACGACCCGCACGTTGCCTGCGCGATTCGCCAGTGAGGCGGGCGGCGCTTGCGTGAAGGTCACGTTGACGTCGCAATTGTTGCCAGCCGCCACCAAGGGCGTCGCGACACAACTGCTTGCCGGGGAGACCACAAAATACGCTGCACCGTTGGTTACTGTGACACTGATGATGGTCAGCGTACCGTTACCAGCCGGATTGTTGATCTGCGCTGTGAGAATCGGATTGGCTGGCGGCACGGTACCGAAAGCCAGTGGCGACTGGCTCAGCGTCGCTGCCGCGCCAGTGCCGGTCAACGGTACCAGCTGGGTCACCGCCGGCAGCGTTTGGGGAACAAAACCGATGCGCAGGTTCGCTGCAGCCGCAGCGCCGTTGACCGTTGGCGTGAAGCTCACGTTGATGGTGCAACTCTGGCCCAACGGTATTGCAACCGCCAAGCAGTTGTTGGTCTGTGTGTAGCGCGCCGCGCCGGCTCCCGTAAACCCGATCGAGGCCACCGGCAACGGCCCGTAGCCAGTGTTCGTCACCACCACCTGCTGGCTCACGCTGGTGGTGTTGATCAGCTGGCTGGTAAAGGCCAGCGTGACAGGTGCCACGCTTTGCATCGGATGGGCACCAATGCCAGTCAATGGCACCTGTATCAGCGGATTCGTCGGGTCGGCGGTAGTGACGTTCAGGCTGCCGGTACGGGCTACGTAGGCAGTGGGAACAAACGCGATGCTGATCGTGCAGCTTCCTCCTGCAACAAGGCTTGCGCCGCACGTGGTACCGACAATGGCAAAGTTACCCGCACCACCTGTAACCGCGAAGGCAATACCTGTCAAAAGGCCGGTACCGTCGTTGCGCAGCGTGACAATCTTGGCTGGATAGTAGGCGGATGGCGCGCCCACCTGCTCGTAGCCGAAGTCCAGTTGCAATGGCGTAACGGACGGTGCTCCAAACAGCGGACCACCTACCACCACGACCTCGTCGGCGCCCTTGTCGAAGCCAGCACCCTGCGGCCTGGATTGACCGTCGAAGTCATGGTTGGGTGCCAGTTGGCTGGTGCCGGTATTGACGGCCGGTGAAGTCGCGGCGATGTGGTAGTCACCAAAGGATTGATACACCGGCGTTGCGGATGCTGCCGTGGCGGCAGTGGGTTTTTGCGTCGTCAGTGGCCCATAGCGCAGGTTGATGAAGTTATTACCTTCATCCACGGTGGCTGCCACTTGCATCGTCTTCACGCTGGGCGGGTTGATGACACCAGGGAACTCCGGTGTTACCCGCGAGCCATTGCAGTACAGGTCAAGCAGGGCCGGATTGCTGTTCGCGTTGTGCGTCGTCCCGTTGTTGCCATAGCCGGCGGTGCTGGTGAGTATGGAGTAGACCGGGTTGAGTCTCACACCTTCAGGCTCGGCACTGAGATCGCCCACCACACCCAGATCCCAGTAGGCTGGGTTGCCGGTGCATTGCCCGGTCGTCGCCTGCGCTGGCAACTGATTGCAGGCCGCCACGTTGTTGCCATTGTTCGACGAGCACAAAGTTGCCTGCCCAGCGACCACGCCGTAGAAGAAGGAGCGGTTGTGCCAGACGATATTGTTCGCCAGGTAAGGGCTCGATATGCTCTTTCTGGCGGTGGGCAGAACGGCGTTGTCCACGCTCACCAATGCATTGACCAAGGCCGTGCTGGTCGGGTCAGAACTCACACCGGCCGGGCTGGGCCTGCCGATGCCAGACTGGTTGGCCGTCCCGTTGGGCGCGGTGACCACGACGCCGGCAATGCCCACGCTGTCGTTGGAGGCTATGGTGTTGTTCTCGACCACGCTGACCAGCGCATCGGCCAGTGAGATACCGCCACCGGCGTAGCCGGCCACGTTATTCACCACCATGTTGTTGGTCGCCGTCACCGAGAACCAGACATTGCTGACCCCTGGGAACGACGCGGCCTCCGCTCCATTGACCTGTTGCAGCCGTAAGCCGCCGCCGCTACCGCCTTCAGCAACGTTGCCACGAATCAGATTGGCATCGATCGTCAGGTTGCCAGTGCCGAGTGAAAGCGTGCCCACAATCGGTGGCTCGCCAGTGGCGACAATGCCGCCACCGCTTGTTGAGTTGGTCTGCTGGAAGCTCTGATTGAACAGGATCGTGTTGTAGCTGATGCTGCCACCCTGGCTGTAGCCGATGTGGCCAATGCCGCCACCGTCGGACGAGCTGTAGTTGCCGCAGATCCAGTTGTGATCGACGCTATAGCCATCGCTGCCGGTGCAAATCGACACACCACCACCTGCGCCGCCGGTGCCGGCCGGCCCTTCGATGGTGCCATTCTTAGTGATGGCATTGTGGTGAATGCGCACGTTGTTGTCGTAGCCAAGACCCGCGATGCTACCCGCCATCAGGGTCGGCGTACCAACCACAGCACCTGTGATCGGGTCCAGTGCTTGTCCAGGATAAAGCGTCGTCTCAAGGTAGGGAATGCCGACCCGAATGCCACCGTTAAACGCACCGGCATTGCCATATACGCGGTTGTTGGCAATTTCCAGGTTGTGTGCCCAACCATTGACGTAGATGCCGCCACCCGCATCGCCACCCGTGACACTGACGCCGTCGACACGGGACGGTTTGCAAAGGAAGTTGCTAAGGCCCGGTTGCGGCTTGGTGCTGGCACCGTTTACCAAGTCGAAGGCCACCGTCGTTGACGTATAGCCGCAGTCTGCAGCCGAATTGGTCAGCGGCTGTCCCAAGGCGTTAAGTCCCTTGGCCAAAACAGTGATGCCAGCGCCCTCTTCGGTACCGAGCACCGAGGGCTCCAGCAGCACAATACCCCCGGTAATTTCCTGACCCGGCAGCGGGTCCACCTGGGCGCTGGTCGCAGCGTTGCCGGTCAAGGTGTCGATGCCAAACATGGCATTGATCATGGGCCGCCACAGATCGAGCTTGCTGGTGGGGTACTTGGCCGCATTTATGACGACCGACGCTGCACCCACACCCTGCAGACGCACCGGTTTCCACATGATTACCAGCTCGTTGTAGGTACCCGCGTCGACCAGGATCAGGTCACCCGGTGTGGCAGCATCGATGGCGGCCTGAATGGTGCCACCAGCAGCAGCCTGTACCCGCGTGGGCACTGCGTCCTCCAAGGTCACCGTGACGGCGTCTACCGAGGTTTTGCCGTTGGCAGCGGTCACCACCAACTCACCGGTCGGCGTGTTGGCCGGTACGTTGACCGTGATGGTGTCATTGCTCCAACTAGCAACCGTCAGTGTGACGGTCCCCAAGGTCACCTTGGCTCCTGCAGCCTGCGCTCCAAAACCGTAGTGCCGTGTGATCGTTCTCTGGCTGGACGGACCGGTAAGTGCAAACGGACCGGCGTAGGCCGGGTTGGGCACCTGAACGCCCAGATCGGCGGTGCCGATAAAACCAATCGCCTTGATGGTCAGCGTCCCGCCAGCGGTCGGCAGATACGGTCCAAAACCGGCGCTGCTGTCGACCCGCGCAACTCCCGGCGTTGCGTCCGGGTAGGCACAGTCAGCTGGGTTGTAGCCGGACGCGAAGGCGGCGATCGGCAGCACGGGTGTATCCAGGTAGGTGGACTGGCCCGGCATGAACGGAAGGGTGTAGCAGAAGTTGCTGTAGGCCGCGTTGTATTGCGGATCGGTGATCATGCGCACCTTACCGGTCAGCGGATCGATGATTCCAGTTGGATCCGGGATCGGACCCGGATCGTTTATGCAGGTGACCAGCATGTTGGGACCGTAACCCGACGGGGTTGGCGGGTTCACCAACCAGCTCGACGGCAGCATCAGGTTATAAGCACCCCACTGGTCAGAAAACGTACGACTGATCTCCAGGCCAGTGAAGTCCTTGACAGAAACCGGAACGAAGGGCACCGAGGCTTTTTCGCCGAAGTCGGGTGAGGCCGCGTTGAATTCCGAGGACGCATCGTCCAGGATGATGCCGGTGTTGTTGGACGCCACCGGGGTAGAGGTGAACACGAAAAAGTTAGCGCTAACCTGAGTTTGATCGACCAGATTCACCAATTTACGGTCACACAAAGGTTTATCCGCGCCAGCGAACGGTGCCACCTGCTGCGCCTGCGGATAGAGGCTTAGGAAGTCCGGCACTCGATGCAGGTTACCAACGCACTCGGGGAAGATCACTTTCGAATCCTGCACGCCAAGATTGCTGGTCGGATTGCTCTGGAAGGGCACGCCGGAGCAGGTCGTCACACCGGCCGTGGTGGTGCAGCCGCCACTGGCATCGCCAGTGGGCGGGTTGTTCACATTCGCATTGTTGAGCGTCGCCTGGTCGGGCAGGATAAATATATTGCTAAGGCCACCAAACTGCTGGGTCACCGGAGCGATGAAAGCGTCGCCGATCAGGATGTCCTTGTCTTCTTCCTTGACGATCTGGTAGCCGGGCGGCGTTACCGCCTCGACCACATATCGCCCTAGTGGCAGGCTGACCAGCGTCTGTCCGGCAGCGATTTGCGCCGGTGTGAGCGCATGCGCCGGATTCGCCAGATAAGCCGCGCTCGGGAATTTGTAGCGTCCATCGTAGGGCGCGGCCTGTACCTGATTCCAGTTATGGAAACCGTCATAACAACGGAAACGATCTGCCGGCAAAGCTGGGTTCTGCGAGGCCAGGGTATAGGTGACGAACGGATCGACCAGCGTCGTGTTGAAAGGCGGCAGAGCGTTTGCAGCCGGGCCCGGCAGTTGGCCCGGGCACTGCATATTGACTTGCTTGCCAGCGGTCACACCGGCAGCGGCTGCAGCACCGGTTACCGGATTGCGCAGCACGCCGTCGGAACCGAGGATATAGGTCAAACCATCGGAGCCAAATACCATCCCGACATAGTCGTCCCAACTCGAAGTCAGTGTGCTGTCCACCAGTTTCAGGCTGTCAGTACCATCCGCCAACTTCACCTTCTGATAAAGATTTACCGTCACCCGCGGAACCAGGGGTTCCCAAATGTTCTGCACCAGATAACGCACGTCATCGAATGGCCGTGTTGATGCATAGACCACCAGCCCCTGAATGCCGCCATTCTCATTGGGTACATAAGGTGTGCGACCCCAGTCAATGCGATTACGCTGGCTGACAAAGCCCTGCACACCATAGGTAAGGGCGCCGGGTAATTCAGTGCGCACACTTGACTCACCGGTGGGGTAGTGGGAAGAGATCAAGCCGGCGTGGGCACCAGTGGTATCGACTGCACCACCGCCATCGACGGTAATGGTGACACCAGTTTGTTTGAAACGTGAGGTGTCGGCTTCCGACACGTACCAGTTAAACAGCGGGAACAGCTCGGCCAAGATGCCGTTGCCGTTGCTGTCGGTGGGCACCACGTTGGAGATGGCACCGTTGCGAAAGCGCAGGGTCAGGGGCACGTTGGAGATACCAGCGTCACCCAACTCGGGGTGGTACTGGCCCAGCAAGGTCGGGCTCTTGGTCTTGGACTCCATGAAGATGTTCTGGTCATGCTGGGTGAACCAGCTCAGCACCGGGATATCGCCCAACGCCACATTAGCGTTGGTGACGGTCAGCGCCTGGGTCTGGATGATCTGGTCCAGCCATTGGTCAAAGATCGCCAGTTCATAGGCCCCAGCCGGAATGCCGGTCAAAGTAAAGCTGCCATCCCTGTTGCATTGGGCGATGGCGATGGACGGCCCGGTGCCCCCTTGGGAATTGAGCGCAACTTCACAAGTCGTGGCACTGAACAGGTCGTAAGACTTTGAGTCAAACAGGGTGACATTGGAGGGTCGCGACATGCGCTGATTGGTGATCTTGCCTGTGACCGTGTAAGGCCCAGTCAGCTTGTTCGCAATAGCGTACTTCTTGACGTGATCCGGATTGACGAAGCCGATGGTCGTGTGAAAGCCGGGTGGGCCAAACTCCTGGAAGTATCGGGGCTCGTTGATGCCGGTAAATGCATCCTGCGCCGGTGTGCCTTCCAGAGTTTCTGTTTGCCACCAGATCTCGCCGGCGCCTTCGCGCGCCGCACCGGGGTGCGCGACGACGTCGTAACGGGCCGGCGTCACGTTCTTGATTAAGGCGTGACCGGCTAGCGTGTAATCAGCCGCGGTGCGCCCGGGTGGCAAGGGATTCGGCGCTTCCGGGCAGGTATAGATCACGCCGACCATGTTGCCAGCGGACGATGTCGCTGTGCCGTTGGTGGCAATGTTCTGGTCATCCACGCAGCCAGGCGTTCCCAGCAGCGCATTTGACAAAGGCATGTTGAACGCATCGTAGGTCTGTTGCCCCGCAGGCATGCCGGTTCGCCCGGCTGGGTCAAACAGAACAATGTTGAAGCCCCCCAAACCAGCTTCGTTGAGGTCATTCTGGCCGTTGGTCGGCCCATTGTCTTCGTAGATGAAGATGCTCAACTGGGCAGGTGCCAGCGGCGTCATTTGCAGCTTGACAGTCACCGGCGCCCAAGCCAGTACGACCGGTGTACCGAGTAGCTGTTGCGGGTTGATCTGAGCACCGCTCATGGTGTGTCCGCAATCGCCGGTACCCGGCGTGGTGTTGCAGGTAGCGCTAGGGGCAACACCAGGCGGAACAGTCAAGGGATTGCCTGAATTGCCGTTGACAACCGGATTGCCCGCATCGCCCGGCAGAATTGAAATGTAGTAATTCTTGGTCGGGTCGAGCACGGCATTCGCGATTTGTGTTTCGGCCTGGAGCGCAATGGGCACACCGCTTTTCGCCTGACCGGTGCCGCAACTCACAGGGCCGACGCAGCCGGCTGCGATAACGCCCATATAGCTCTTGTGAAAGCTGGTGCCCAGGGTGCGGGTGCCGAGTTTCGGGGTGCTGGTGGGGTCCACCTTGAAGGTTAGATCTTCCTGGATGATCCATCGATAGTCGGTAATCGCTGTGCCGCTCTTGGCATCGACCACGGCGACGTTGAGACCAGTCGCCATGCCCGCGGGAATGAAAGTCACAGTGACACTGGCCGCAGCACTCGCCGTACCCTGAGAATTCGTCGCCAAATAGGTGAACTGGCAGGAACTCAGGCCACCACTGGAGGCCATGAAGGAGCCGTCCGGGTTCATGGTCACCGCACCGCAAGTGCCAGCCGAAGCAAGTGAAGCCGTCAGCGGATAACCAGCCGGATCCGTGTCATTGGCCAGCACGCCGGGCCGGGGAGTAGAAAAGCTTGTGGCGATGGTGCTGGTATAGGCGTCGGCGTTTGCGGTGGGTGCGAGTCCCGTGCCGGATGCGGCGACGTTGAGCGTGACGGTCGCTGTATTGGTCGTGCCACCGTTACCGTTGTAGGTAAACGTATCGACTCCGCTGAAGCCTGCAGTCGGTGTATAGATGAAGCTACCGTCGGGATTGAGCTGAACAACACCATGGCTCGCTAGCGCAACGGGGGCCACACTGGCCACTGCGATGTCGTTGAGCTTGACGTTGCCGTTGATCGCCGTATTAAGGGGAACCTGGAACACGTCATTGACGACGGTTGGTATCACGGCGGCTGGCAGCAGGCCGCCCGCGACCTGCAGAAAGCCCTGCATCCCGCCGTCGGGTGTGTTGGCAGTAGAGAGGCTTAGTTGCCGGTCAAACACAGCAAAAGTCCCGCTGCCATAAATACCAGTGGTTGTGGTGGTAGTCGTGCCTACGGTGGTGGTCGTGGCTGGCGTGGTCTGAGCCGGGCTGACCAGGACATCGTAAGTCTTGCCAGCCGTGAGCAAAACCTCGTTTTGAATCTTCGGGTTACCCGGTGCGACGTTGCCGTCTTCTGCCATCAATGACATGCCCAGGCCCACAACGGAAGGAATATGCGTGCGCAGACCTGCATTGGCCATACGCAGCAGGATATTGCCGCTAGCGGATGTGGCGCCTGCCGCCACCGGATAGGCTGACTTGAGCGGTGCGGTCTTGTCAAAGGCTTGGCCGTTGATCATGAAATAAGTCGGCGCGTAGTTGACGGCGGCCGGGTAACACGGTGCGGTCGTGCTGCAAGTCGGATCGTTAAAACGCTTGTTGACATCCGCCAGGGCAGCCGCGGCCGCGTCAACCGCTTTGTTTTGCACCGGGTCAATCTCACTGAACAGAAGCACAGCATCGCCGTCGTAGGCAAAATTGGCTGGCTTAGCCGCGGTCGGATAGGCATTGCCCGGCGTGAAGGAAGCGGGCGTTGTTGTACCAATAGCTGCCACGGACACGGGTGCGGTGGTGACGACCAGCACACCGTAAAGTCCCATCGGTCCTTGCAGCGATGGCCAGGTGCCAGTCTCATAAATGTAAGTGCCGGGCTTCAGGTTGCTCCAGGTCAGACTATTGACGGTTGCCGCAGCAGCCACTTCGCTGGCCATTGACTGCACGCGCGGCAGTTGCGGTGGCGGCGTGAATGGGCCGGACGGGGCATTGCCGGCGAAGGTGGAGAAGTTCTGCGGCGCATGCGGCGGGCTGGCCATGCGCGTCACGGTGCCCATACCACCACCCAACTGGCCCAGAATCACCAGCGAGGTCGGTACCGGAAGCTGGTTGGTCAGGTTGACAACCAATGTAGTGCCCAGCGGGTCGAACGGAACCGTGATGGTTGGCCCCGGTGTCCAGGCAGCGGTTGTTACCGTGACGACCGGCGGTACCGCGGTCGACGTCGTAGTGGTCGTACAGGCGCCGCCAGTCAGACTGCCACCGCCAAGCGCTGGATTCGGGATGACCGTTGTGCCGCTGAGCGTCGTAGCCGGGTCATTCGAGCACAGCGCCCACATTGGCACATTGCCGCCATCGGGCAATGTCACGCCGGTCCTCTGAGCGATCAGGTTGACGGTAGTCGTCGCCGCGAGAGCGGTGGCACCCGACAGCAGGATCACGGACGCAGCCAGCGTGCTGCGCACCAGCGCAAGGATAGGTTTGGTTTTCATGTTTTCTCCTGTTTGCCTGATCGTCTTACTGCGTCTCGTCGATCGAATAACTGAATGGATCGATCAACAGCATCATCATCATTCCGCCCGGAAATACATCGTTGGTGGTGATTTCGCGCTCGTTGTGGGAGTGCCACATATAGGCGTAGCCGGCCTCGCTGTTAGGGTCGTTTTGATTGAGCGTTCCCGGCGGCAATGGCGTCGAGTTAAATCCCGCATTGGAATTCTGGATGCCAAGATAAGGCGTACCCGCGTACCACTGGCCGTTGGCAACAATCTGCGGGTCTGGCGGAGTCACCGGAATCGGCTTGTTGTGGTCGGCGCACCACTCGCCGTAGTTCGGGTCGGTCTTGATGGAGTGAAAGCCATTGGCGTCCGGAATACATCTAGAACCATCACCCGCGTGATGGTTGTAGACGTCCCAGTTCAGGCCTTTGCCGGTCCAGCTGAAGATTGCATCAACCGTCTGCCCGGACACCGTCGGAATAGTGAACAGCAAAGGGCCGGCAAGCGAAACATTGTCGGTCTGACTGACGATCAGGTTGCCGTCGCGGGCCAGCACGCGGGCATGGTTGCCGTGAAAGTGGAACGGGTGTTGCCAACGCCCTTGGCCAACCACCCGCATCAAAAGCTTTTCGCCCGGATGCATGTGGGGATTGCCGTTGTAGGGCTGATGGGCGTAAGCCAGCGCAAAAGGCGAGTCCATGTCATCGGGCATGGAGCGGCCATTTACCAGGAAATAGTTTGGACGATAGGGCTCGGTGACCACTTCAATCTGCGGGCAGGGAGCCGTGGCGCATGCCTGTACTTGTGCATAAACCGCATCATGAATGCGTGAGTTGATCTCGGAAAACTGGAACAGATACTCGCGGTCATAACAGGTCGCCGCGTTGTCGTAGGCGGCACTCGCCAGCGAGTACGGCCCCTTAATACAAGCCGCCGGCGCGGCACCGGGCAAAACCACGATCGCGCCGAAGAGTCCCATCTCAATCTGCAAGTCCGGTTGGCTGCCACTGTAATAAGCATAAGTGCCTGGTTTGGTGGCCTTGAAGGAATAACTCACTGTGCCGCCAACAGCAGCTTCCTGCGTCAGGCGGCCAGCGACGCCCCCGGCTGGCACGCAAGCGCCCGTGGTGGCATCAAAAGCCCCGGCGCAAGTCTGAAAGCCGGCGAACACAATGGACGTATTGCCCGCAGCAACCGGCAAGGCATTGGTCAGGTTCACAGTGACCGTAGCGCCTTCGGTGACGACCAAGGTCGGGCCTGGCAATTGCATCAGCGGACAGGTTGGCGCCGGCCCCTGACCGGCCGGAACCGGTGCGAAGCCGGCGGGCGGCGGCACGGCACCGGAGCAGCCATAACCCCACGAATAAATCATGGCCCCGTCGGGCTGGCTGATCAGATCGGCACTGGCAGTCAGATTGAAGACGGGTCCCAGGATGCCTGGCACGGCCGCATACGTCAAACTGGCTGCTGTGGCCACGCCAAAGCCAATGGATAAGCGTAGTACGCGATAAATATTTGTCGTCAGGCTTTTCATTGTTATCTCCTACAAGACGCGGATCTCGGTCATCATGCCGCCGAAGTTTTCGGCGTCATTGGACAGATGATCAAGATTGGTGGTGTAAAGGAAGTAGGTGCAGGGCGATGTGGCTGAGCAGCCGCTGTAGGCCGCGTCGCTGGCATCCAGAATCACGTCCGTCGACTCGCCGCCGCCCAGCGTGATTGAGTTGGTTTTGAAGTAAAGGTTGTTGCCCGTGGTGTCGCGCAGCAGGCGGGCGTTGTTGGCGATCACCCGCATCGGGATACCGACCGTGGCCAGGGTATGAAACTCGGTCACATTAAGGTCCGAGATTCGCAGCAGCGCCCGACCACCGTGCGGAATCGTAATCAGCGTCGGCTGCGGCTGCGACGGCCGTGATGCGCCATCAGAAGCCTCTGTGTACATCGGACCGTTGGGCACTGGCTTGCCGGCCTGATCAACACCGGTATTGGTGACGCTAGCGTTGATGGTGTCGGGGTAACCACGGCCGCTGATCATGAAGTATTTGTCCTTCATGTCGGCGAAGGCCTCCGGATTGAAAGTCATGCCCACGTAATGGAAATTGGGATCAAAACCCATCAATTGGATTGGGTACTCGACGTCGTAGGCGGTTGAGCCGTCACCGTCGTTGTAGGCGTACATTTTCCCGCCGGTCACGCCGGTAGCGCCGGTAAGCGCTGCGGCACCAGCCGGTAGCGGTGTTTGGCCGCTGCAAAGAATGTCAGAGCAATTGACGCCGCTTGCCAGTGGATCAACAGCCGCTTTCTTGTTGGCGGCCAGCAGTGCCGCTCCCAGATCCCCGGTGACCCGGTTTTGCCGCGGTCGCACATAGAGCTGCCCGACCATGCCCATCTGTAAATGCTCCGGTGGCGTGATGTGGCAATGCCAGAAGTAGGTGCCCGCATCAGGCGCCGTGTAGTAGTAGGTGAAACTGCCAGCAATGGCGATCGCTACCGAAGCATCAGGCACACCATCGAAATACGATGACGCGTTGGGATAACCATGAAAGTGCACCGTGTGCTGCTCAAACAAGTCGGGCCGCATGATCATGCCGACATTCGAGAGTGTCAGGAAGAACTCGTCGTCCTCATCAATGGCCATCATGGGTGCGGGCTGATTGGCTGAAAGAACGCCGGTGTTCATGATCGCGGCTGGTTCCGACTTTGCGGAATTGGCGCTTGTCGGGTCGTTGAAGACGGTTGACACTTGGGTTCCCGGCAATCCGGCTTGGATATCGGTCAGACCGGAAAGCGGTCCGAAGCCAAACAGGTAGATTTGATGCCCGTCGGCCATGGTGGCGTAGCCATCGCCTCCAGCAATTTCCTGGCATTTGATGGTACCCGGATGCGCCGCGTCGACCACCGAGCCGTTCGGATGCATCGTCGTTGTCGATGGGCACTGCACCCGAAACGACTGCGCCGACGCAGAACTCATGAGCATCAAAGTCAACACTGCGGCGATGGCAGCAGCTAGAGCGGACCGACGACTGTTAAACACTTGCATGAGACTTCTCCTCAAAAAAGACTGCGACGCACAGGCGCCAGCTGTTCATTGACTGACATTTGACTGAGTGATTTTTCATTGAACCCTCCCGATCGATCTTGTTGCGCCAACCCACCACATTGAAGCGGCTTACCCGCTTACCATTTGCAACAAGTATCAATGGAGTCCTGACAATTTGCATTGCATGACCACCCTACATCTGGCGTAGGGAACACCCTACTAATGGCCTTTTTCTGACCAATAGACCTTGACGATGAAAGGGTGATAGGGCAGCTGCGAGACCGGGCGGGCCGGATCAAGCTGCCGGTTCAAACGCCGGGCAATCCCAGCAAGGCACGCGCCTGCGAAGGGCTTGCCACGGAGCGACCAACGTTGCGCGCGCATTCGACCAAAGTCGCGATCAACTCGCCATTGCCTTTGGCGCGTTCGCCGTTGGGGAGGTAAAAAGTGTCTTCCAGACCGGTGCGCAGCATGCCGCCCAGCTCAGCCGTTTTCTGCTGCAGCGGCCAGATTTCCGCACGCCCGATCAAGGTGCTTTGCCACAGGCTGCCGTGCGCCATCCAGCGCGGCAACAAGGCCAGCAAATCAGCGTCGCACGGCATACCGGAGGCCACGCCCATGACCAGGTTGTATTCGGCGCGACCCATCCCGGGCTTGAGCAGACCGGCCTTCAAATACATGCTGACCGAGCGCACGATGCCAACATCGAAACACTCGAACTCGGGGTGCACATGGCACTCCTGCATCACCTCCAGAAACTGCTGCACCTTGGCCACCGGGTTGTCAAACACCATGGGTGGCCAGGCCCATCGGCCATCGTCCTTGATCTTGAGGTAATTCAGGCTGCCGGCATTGCAGGCGGCGATCTCCGGCTTGACGCGCCGGATACAGGCCAGCGGACCCGAGATGTCGGCGCCGAGGACACCCGTTGTCAGGTTGATGATGACGCCCGGGCAGGCAGCGCGAATGGCATTCACCACGGTTTCGGCCACATCCGGATCCCAGCTCGGCAGATGGCCCATGCCCTCTTCCTGCCGACGCAGATGCACATGCATGATGGACGCGCCGGCGTTGAAAGCGTCGCGTGCCTCTTGCGCCATTTGCGCTGGCGTCACCGGCACCGGGTGCTGCTCGGGGTTGGTCAAGACACCGGTCAGGGCGCAGGTCACTATGGCTTTGTCCATCAGCTCACCTCTTTGTGCTCAAGTTCGATTTCGACCAGCAAAGCACCCGCTGCAACCTGTTCACCGAGCTTGGCGTGCAAGGCCAGCACCGTGCCGCCGGACTGCGCCGTCAACCACATTTCCATCTTCATGGCCTCAATGCAAACCAATGCCTGACCTGCTTGCACCCTATCACCCACAGCGATTTGAATTTGGGTGACTTTGCCCGCCACCGGAGCGCGCGCCTGCGTGGCGTCCTGTGCCGTGGCCTGGTCCGGGAAAGGCGAGATTTCACAGAACACATAGGAGGTACCAGCCCAAGCCATATGCAACTCACGTTCGTGCCGCACGGCCACGGCGCGCCGCGTCACGCCATCGATCTCGAAGCGCAGATCACCCTCCTGGAAGCTGATGATGGTCACGACACGCTGCTGATTTGCCAGGGTCACGCTGACCCGCCCCGAGCGATCGGGCCGGACCCGCAGTGTTCGCGTGACCTCATCGCACTGCAAAGCAATATCGAACGCCGCCACACTGTCGGCGCGCCAGTTGGCGCCCATTTGCAGCGCCAGTGCGGCGGCTGCAATACACCATGTTTCTTCATCCGGCGAAGGTCGTTGCAGCAGAGCTTCACCACTCTCTTGCCACAGGTCGATGGTGCTGGTGGTCATCTTTGCCCTGCGAAACGCCGAATGATCGAGCAGGTCCGCCAGGAAGCCACCGTTGTTGCGCAGCCCCAGCAGTGGCGCGCTGTGCAACGCTGCGCGCAGGCGCCGGATCGCATCATCACGGTCGCGCCCGTGTGCGATGACCTTGGCCAACAGACCGTCGTAGAACGGAGAAATCTCATCGCCTTCTTCCATACCAGCGTCGATGCGCACGCCTTCCAGCAGAGCCTGTTGCGGACGCCACCAGCGCACCATTCCGGTTTGCGGGGCAAAGCCGGCATACGGGTCTTCGGCGTACAGACGCGCCTCGATGGCGTGGCCGTTGAATTTGATGTCGGCCTGTTGCACCGGCAGCGCCAACCCGGCGGCAACCCACAGTTGCCACTCGACCAGATCAAAGCCCGTCACCAGCTCGGTCACCGGGTGCTCAACCTGCAAGCGCGTGTTCATTTCCAGAAAATAATGTTTGAGATCAGCGTCAACGATGAACTCCACCGTCCCGGCGCCCCGGTAACCCACAGCCAGCGCGGCAGCCACGGCATCCTTGCCCATGGCCTCGCGCAGCGCAGCATTGACCACCGGTGATGGCGCTTCTTCAATCACTTTTTGGCGCCTGCGTTGCGCCGTGCAATCGCGCTCGCCCAGATGCACGGCGTTGCCATGCGCATCGGCGAAGATCTGAATCTCGATATGCCGGCTGTTGTCGATCAGGCGTTCCAGCATCAGGGTGCCGTCACCAAAAGCACTTAGCGCTTCACGCCGGGCGCCGGCGATGGCCTGCGCAATTTCAGCTACCGCGCGCACCAGTCGCATGCCGCGCCCGCCGCCACCGGCGACCGCCTTGAC